>CAYSNA010000307.1:0-6799 GCA_964432185.1 uncultured Cytophagia bacterium | reverse complement strand
GTCCTTCCGTCCCAATTACAACTTGGGACGGAGAAAAACAATCCTTGTTTGGGATAATTTTTTAATGGGGATACTCACTTTTAAATTTCATCAATGTGTATAGCGGCACAATGGCATAACCTCGTTTTTCGATTTCATCAATCAAACGTTCAACATCTTCAACGGCGACGGGATCATGCAAAAGTATTATGCTGCCCGGAGTGAGATGGCAGAGAACGTTGTCGATCAATGCTTGCCCTCTCAGTTTGTTCCAATCCTGCGAGTCGATAGACCAGATCACACCCTGGATGCCTAGCTCGTTCAACGCATCACACAAATTTTTATTGATTATACCAAACGGCGGACGAAAGTAGGTTGTCGGTAAATTGTATTTGTCAAAAACCGCTATACATTTTTGCACGTCCTCGTAAATGGTCTCTTTGGTTTGCTGTTCGAAATTATCATGCTTGAACGAATGCATACCCACGTGAAACAGGGGATTTTGATATTGAACCGAGTTGTGAGCAGTGATATTTTTCGCAACCAGAAAAAAGGTAGCCGGGATTTTTTTTTGCTCAGAACATGCAACAATTCTTTTGTATTGCTCAGTGGACCGTCATCAAATGTCAGAGCGACGTTTTTGGCCGGCGTTGTACTCTTGAAGTAAAAAGTCTGTAAAATTGACGGTGGTATCTTTGTGAGATAATTGGCGTAGCCCCGGTAGAGATGCCAGCCCGGCGATTCAGCAAAGCCGATCGTGAACAGCACGAGGAGGAGAATTAAATATTTTTTCATAGTTCACACTCCTTTTTTGATGGTGCACGATGGGTGTCGACTGATTCTTTCCGGCGAGGACAATTTTTATATGAAGGTTCTGTTTATCGAGAAATCCTTATTTTGAATGTTTAACGTGAACTACATTTCGGCTGTGGTTCGAAATGTCGCGGCAATTCCTTCCATCTGCCGTACGAATTGATATTTTCGTTGGCCGGGGGCAAAAACAGCCAGATCGATCATATAGAGCCGGCCGTCATGCTCATCATAAAAAGCGAACGAGCGAAACGGCCCGCCCATGACGTGTTTGTCGTTTTGCCACACACCGTCGAGTCGGATAGCGTAACGCTCGTTAAAATCCACCACCTGTTCCTGCGTTTGAATGAGATCATCCTCATAAATATAATCACCGTCGTAAATTGGATGAATGATCTCGTTGCGGCGGTTCAGCATCCATTCTTTGGACAACATCGAGGGATCATCCGCCGGTTCCCAATAGACGGAAATCCAGCGCTGCGGATTGAATCGCCGCAGCCACACGAGCCTCAGCTCACTCGAATCCACGGCGACGTAATAATCGTGCGGCACGCGCACGTTCCAGCCGTGTTTGTGCATCAGCGCTTTCGAGAGTTCTTTTTGTTCAAAATGCTCAAACAGGTCGCGAAACATCGTAGCTGATAGATGTTTATCAAAAAGGCTGAAGAGCTGCTCGCCCTGCTTTTGCAGATTTTTTTTCAATGTCGGCATATCTTTGGCTATGGCCAGGCCGAGCAGTTGATTCTGCGCCCACGGATCGTGTCTGCTGAACAAAAAGACGCTGTCATGTAAAACGCGATTTCTGGCGTTTTCTGTAAGCATGTTGTCGAAAAGTTCGTGCATGTCATTGTCGCCATCCAGCGTGCCGATGAGCAGCATGTTCGGGTAATGTCTCAGCGCGCCGAGTTCGTCCGGCTTTTTGGGCAGGATAACAAAAGCCGGTTCCGGCTGCGGCGAATAGAAAATCTGTTCGAATACCGATTTGACCGCCTCGCTTATCTCCAGCCACTGCGTCGAATCCACCACAACGATGATTTTATCCGGCGAGCCGAGCGCATCACGTTTGGTGCTGCAGGATGTGGTGAGCAAAAGCAAGACGATGATGAGAATTCCGAAAATGCTGTGTGCGGTGTTCAAGGTATCTCCTATTGATGTTGTGCCCTGAATTTCAGAAAAATTCATTTCAACCGTGAAAATGTCTTTCCCAAGAGAGTGCATTTTATTTCAACCGAAAGACCACCGGAATCGATACAATGACGTTCACCGGTTTGTCGCGCTGGTAGGCCGGTTTCCACTGTACGCTTTTGATGGCATTGATCGCCGCCTCGTCGCAGCCATTGTTGCCGAGCGACTGCACGACTCTGGTCTCTAAAATCTGCCCGGTTTTGCTCAATTTAATTTCGATGATCACCCGCCCCTCAACACCGGCCTTGACCGCCAATTCCGGATAGACCAAATGTTTGGCGATTTCGGCAAAGCCGCCGACAACCTCGGGCGCTTTGTCATAGGGTTCAAATTCAACTTCCTGTTCATTTTCTTCCAGCGGTGGCGGCGGTGGTACCGACGTAGCGGCATCCCAGATGATGTCGGTTAATTCAATTGTGGCGTCATCGGGGACGTCCTCGTCTTCTGTTTCAATGGGCAGGGTTGGCCGGTCCGGCGGGCGTTGGGTTCGCTGCTGAACAGTAACCGGCACATCAATGACGTCAATGATGTCCGCCTCATATGTGTGTTGCGCCACGGCTCGGTCAAACCGCTTTGACGCCATAAACAGAACGGTTAATAAAAACAGGCTGATCACCAGACCAAGCTCGGTCATTTTTTTATACTGCTTTTTGATGGGATCAATTCGTGTCGGCATGACGTGTCCTCCCGCTTTGGTATTAGACGTCGAGGTCGCCGGGTGTGCGTGGAGAATGATTTTAAATTTTTCCTCGCCACAAGCCCGGCGCCTCGTCGCTGCTTTACCCATTTGCAATTTTTCCAAAAGCAAGGGTAATGCCCAAATGAAGAGAGAAATTCACAAGATTTATTCGACCCTTAAAAAACAGCAAGTTAATAAAGAGAAATAAATTGAGGAGAAAATAGTCATTGTGAACATGAGGGAAGATTTTGCCAAAATGGACACAAATGTCAGGACATAAATGTCCGGCGGTGACGTTTATGTCCCGTGGTTGAAAAGCGGTTTGTTACTTTTTAAGCAAATCAACCAGCAGGCCAAAATGATCCGAGGGGAGAAACAAACGGCCGGTTTCGGTCTTTTCCGGGCCGGTGCCGATGAGTTTGATGTCGTAAACCTCAAAGTCTCTGCACTTGTAATAGAGGCGATCAAGCCGTTCCTTGCGATTGCCATAGCCCATCGGATTTACATCCGAGTTGACCGTATATCCGGGATCGTCACCTTTCAACAGCTCCCAGGCGTCACACCAGCCGGGTGGTAAAAGATCATTGAGCTTTTCACCGCTGCGCAAATTGGTGTCGCCAACTAAAATCATATTGGCGACGCCAAACGATTCGATCTGCGTTATCGCTTGCGAAAACTGATCCCGTCGCAGTGCATATTCATGTTCGCTTTCCAAATGCGTGCAGCCAACGACAAGATCCAATTCGGCGATATGCAACAGCGTGAGGCCGCGCCCCATTTCCGAAGCTCGAAAAGCGCGCCGCTCCGACCGCTCGCCGACTGGCCATCGCGTGTACAGGCTTTCCCAATACCATTGCCAATGCGGCAGCTCGGCGGGAACTTGATGATAAAATCGAGAAAACGGAATGGAGCGATCGGCAAAAAATCGTTCCGAGATATCGGTCATTTCCTGAAGGGCAATAATATCCGGCGCCAGCGGCTCGATGTACGATAACACGGACAACAATCGCTCGATGATCAGATAGTCATCAAACCAGAGATTCCAGCTCAGCAGGCGGAGTTTTTCCGGTGCATTGAGTTGAGGCATAGTTAAAAATCATCCTTTACATCGAGGTGCCGTAAATGCCAGGTCTCGCCCCAGCTATCGAGCATCCAGTGGCCGTGCAACAGGCTAAAGCGAGCAAT
This sequence comes from uncultured Cytophagia bacterium, assembly GCA_964432185.1. GTDB lineage: Bacteria > Zhuqueibacterota > Zhuqueibacteria > Residuimicrobiales > Krinioviventaceae > Kriniovivens. Next base: position 2,961 of record CAYSNA010000307.1, on the reverse strand, counting down.
GCCGGCATTGTACAGCGAAAAGCGACGTTTGCCGTTCATCGGCAGGTTTAACACCATTTCGAGAAATCCGCGCAAAACTCCACCGTGCGTCACAATGAGGATGGTTTCGCCCGCGTGCTGATCCGCCAGTTCCTGCAAACAGGTTATGGAGCGTTCGTAACGCTGCCGGCTGCTTTCGCCGTCCGGAATGACATGATCCGGATCGCCTGAGCGGTATTTTTGCACATCCTCGGAAAATTGATCCAGCATCTCTTTTTTGTTCAATCCCTGAAAAATACCGAGGTGCCGCTCCCGCAGTCGTTTGTCCGTCAAAACCGCAAGCTGGTGCGGGGCGCTGATAATTTTAGCGGTGTGCAGCGCGCGTCCTAAATCACTGGCATACACGACGTCGATTTTTTCCTCAGCCAATGCGGCAGCAACGGCATTGGCTTGTTGAATGCCAAGTTCACTTAATGGACTGTCCAGTTGGCCCTGAAAAATGTGCGCCCTGTTCCACTCGGTTTCGCCATGGCGAACGACGATGATTTTCGTTTTGCTGTTGTCCATACGGTTCTCTAGCTCTGCAGGCAATGTTTGATCATGTCATTGATGTGGATTTCCACCGTATTGAGGCACGGCACATCCAGATCATCCTGTTGGATGAGGAGCGGAAACTCGGTACACGCCAGAATGACGCCGTCAATACCGTGATCTTTATAAGAGTTGATTTTGTTCAGAATCCGATTTTTTGTCGATTCCTTGAAAATGCCGACTTCCAGTTCGGAAAAAATGATCGTGTGCAAAAAGTCGCGATCCGGTTCGTTCGGCACGATCAACTCGATGCCGTGCGGTTCAAACTCTTTTTGATAAAAATCCGACTGCATGGTGAAACCGGTACCGAGCAACAGTAATTTACTTAATCCACGTTGTTGTGCAAAAAAACGCGTAGCCGTTACGATGCTCACTAAGGGCAGGCTGGTTCTCGATTGTATTTCATCAAATACGCGGTGCGGCGTGTTGGAGGCGATGGCGCCAAACTCGGCCCCGGCGTGAACCATGTTTTGACAGCAGGTGCTTACCAAATCGACAACCTTGTCCCATTCATTATTCGTCGCCCAGGTCATAACATCTTTTAAATTGACGCTTTCGATGACGATCTCCGGATAGCCGGTTTCTTTATAGGTGGAGTGAAACGCTTTGATGATGCCGCGATAATACTCCAGAGTGGATTCGGGCCCGAGCCCGCCAATGATGCCGATTTTTTTCATAGTTTATTGATTTGATAATTTTTCGTTATTGATACTCGGGATTATACTCGCCGCGTTTTTTGAATCCTGGAAAATCGCGCATGGGACTGACGCGCGGGTAGCTTTCGAAAATCTCGCTGCCGTGGATGCGCGGGTCGTTCGTGGCGAAAAGCTCGTTTTCCAGGTTGCGGCGCAGTTCATTTTTTATGCTGAAAAAATTCGCATTCTCCGCCAGATTGTTCAAACAATAGGGATCAGCTTTAATATCAAACAATTCTTCTTCCGGGCGTTTGTCGAGAGATGCGGCGGCGAGATCGGGATAGTCGTTTCGATGCTGCAAAAGAAAAGTTTTTGACGGGCATGCATCAATATCATGATAACCTTCCGGTTCACCGGAACCGGTCGGATCGCCCGCCGGCCAGCGGTCCGGTTTGATGTTCCAGATATAAAGAAAGTCAGCCGTTCGAATAGAGCGCGACGGATAACCCCAATTATTCGGCCGCGCGTGAGTGTGGCGTTCACGGCCTGTATAAATGGCTGTGCGAGTTTCATCAACTGTACCGGACTTTTTTGATTCAAGCACGTTGAGAAAACTTGTACCGTGCATTATCTCCGGGATGTCCACGCCGGCGGCCTCGAGAATCGTCGGCGCCAAATCGATAAAGCTGATGAGATCGTCAACTGTGCGTCCGGTTTGCACGCGCTCACCCCAGCGCACGGCAAACGGCATGTGAACGCCGTATTCATACAAATTGGCTTTGGCGCGCGGGAACGGCATGCCGTTGTCCGAGGTGACGATCACGATAGTGTTGTCAAGTTCGCCCTGTTCTTCGAGGAGATAAAGCATTTTTTCGAGATGTGAATCAAACCACTCAATCTCCACAGCGTAATCCAAAATATCGCTGCGGATCTCCGGATGGTCGGGTAAAAATTCGGGAACCGTTACATCATCCGGATTTTTGCCGGCAGCGATACCACAGCCTTTTTTATAAGCGCGGTGCGGCTCTGTGGCGCCGTACCAGAAAAAGAAGGGTGTGTCTTCATCCCGCTGCTGCAAGAATGCTTCGAAATTCGCGGCATAGTTCAGGTTCTGGATGCCCTCCTGCGGCGGCGTTTCGTATGTTATTTCGTTAAATTTGGGGCCGGCAGGATTACGTGACCAGCCGGAGCGCTGCCAGTCGCCTGGCCCCCAGGTTTTGCCCGTACCGCCAATCACATAACCGGCGCGTTCCAATTCGTCGGGAAAAACTCTTAATTTTTGGGGAAACAAACTCGCATGCGTTCCGGCTTCTTCATTCTGCCAGATATGTCGACCGGTCAAAATCGAGGCGCGATTTGGACTGCATTGCGGCGCGCTGGCAAAAACATTGTTGAACAAAACGCCCTCTCTGGCGATGCGATCAAAGGCCGGCGTGTTAACAAATTGGCAACCATACGCGCCGGCGTGCGGCCAGGACTGATCATCGGAAATGGCAAAAAGAATGTTGGGGCGTTTGGGTGATGGTGATGTACCGGTTTGTGCGGGAAGCGTTGACAAAACCACGCTGCTCAGCACTGCTTTTTTTAGAAATTCCCGTCGGACCATTTTTACTCTTGATTTTAAAATGTGAAAATAGACAAGAAAACACAATGGGCTGGATGGCGATTGATCCGATCCGGCGCATCCTGTTTTCCCTGTGAAAAATGAAAATTTTAGACGCAGCTTATGTATACTGCAATCTCGTTAAACCTTCTT
>CAYSNA010000306.1:4332-6800 GCA_964432185.1 uncultured Cytophagia bacterium | reverse complement strand
CCAGACCACCCAACTTTTGCGCTTCAGCGACAATGTGCAATGCCAAAGTTGTTTTGCCGGACGATTCCGGGCCAAATATTTCAATAATTCGACCGCGCGGGATCCCGCCAATGCCGAGCGCCGCGTCCAACGACACCGCGCCGGTTGGAATGGAGGCGATGTCCATTGCACGATTATCGCCAAGATACATGATGGAGCCTTTGCCGTACTGGCGATCAATTTGCGCCATCGCCAGTTCAAGCGCTTTTTTGCGTTCGTTCGTTTCGTCAGCCATGATCTTTTCCCAATTTAGGGTTCGAATTCTTTTCTACGATTTGAGTTTAACAACAGAGAGCGGTATATAGCGTGCGCCTCCCGGTTGCAACAGACTTTTCATCACAATGATGTCGTCAACAAGAAATGTCATGCTCGGTAATTTAACATCCTGTAACGTTTTGCCAAGCTCTTTTAATCCGCTCTGCGATTTGACGCGGCCGATGGTCAAATGTGGCGAAAAGGCCCGGTGTTCTTTGGGGAAACCGAGTTTCTCCAGTTCATTTTCGATATTACGTTGAAGGGCTAATAGCGCGCCGCTGGGCTCTTTGATGCCAATCCAATACACATTCGGCCGAGCAAAGCTTGGAAAGGCGCCGGTCCCGGACAGGTCGATGCGAAAGGGTCCGGTATTCTCTGCCGCTTTTTGCACGGCGTGATGGATATCGTCGAGCGCGGTTTCATCAACATCGCCGAGAAATTTTAGTGTCAAGTGTATGCCATCGGGATTGCTCCAGCGCACACCTGAACTTGTCGGCTTGAGTGAATTTTGCAGCGTTGCCAACTCGTTGCGGATGGGGCTGGGCAAATCAATGCAGATGAATGTTCTGATCTGTGCCATTTTTTTGTGGTTCATTTCTTCAGAATCTGTGTTCGCAATAAATTTAATGCGGCCTGAGTTGATCGCTGTTTGTTGCCGATTCGGTCATTCAAGAATGTTTGCCGAATGGCAAACGAACCGTTCGCATCCGCGTATCCAATGTAAACGAGGCCGACGGGTTTTTCCGGCGTGCCGCCGGTTGGGCCGGCAATGCCGGTGACCGAGAGACCATAATTGGTTCCCGCCAGTTTTCTCACACCGTCCGCCATCGCCGTTGCCACCTCCGCACTAACGGCGCCGTGTGTGGCGAGCAGCTCTTCCGGAACGCCGAGAAGTTCAACTTTGGCTTTGTTGCTGTAGCTGATGACGCCGCGTTCGTAAAATTTTGAACTCCCCGACATGTTGGTCAATCGGTTCGAAATTAATCCGCCCGTGCAGGATTCGGCAACCGCCAGGGTTTCGCCACGCTCGATGAGCAATTGACCGACCGCTTCCTCTAAAGAGATTTCAAAATCAGCAAAAATATCTCGATCTATTTTTTCGCGCAGCAGCGCCTCGGCGCGCTGAATTTTTGCTTCGGCGTCCTTGTGGTTTTCTCCCTTGGCCATCAACCTGAGTTTGACGCCGTACAAGTTGGGCAAAAAGGCCAGTTGCGCGTTCTGTTCAATCTCGTTGAGATTATCAAGTCGCTCATAAAGCGTGCTTTCCGGCACGCCGGTGGTCATGAAGATACGAACGCGAATGGCATGACCGTTCAGTTGCGCTTTGAGCTGCGGCAGAACATAGGCGGTCATCAGGCCTTTCATTTCGCGCGGCACGCCAGGCATCACATAAAATGATTTTCCATTTTTGCGCAAGATCATGCCGGGGGCGGTGCCGAGTTCGTTCAGCATCACTTCAGCATTATCGGGCACAAGCGCCTGGTCTTCGTTCACTCTGACCATGGCAACGCCTCGTTTGGCGAATCGTTCCTTCACCATGTCGAGCACCAGTTGGTTTGTCACCAACGTGCCGTGGAAATAATCGGTCACCACTTTTTTTGTCACATCGTCATGCGTGGGGCCGAGGCCGCCGGTGAGCAACACAACATCGGCGCGCGATTCGGCGATGCTGAGGGCTTGCGTGAGCCGTTCTTTTGAATCGCCAACCGTCGTCACCCAATCCACATGAATGCCGATGTTGAGCAATTGTTCGCCCATCCAGCCGGCGTTGGTGTTGATGGTCTGGCCGATGAGCAACTCATCGCCGATGGAAATGATTTCAACTCGCATGCATCAACTCGTAAAAGAAGGAAAAATCACTCTGAACACAATCTGCAATACAATATTGGCCAAGATGCCGGCGAGCACATCGTCGGTCATGACGCCCCAGCCTTTGGGCAAGTTTTGCGATTTGTTGACCGGGAATGGTTTGACAATATCGAACAAGCGAAAAAGCGCAAATGCCGCAGCGTAGATAATCCAGTGCTTGGGCAAAACCATAACCGTCACCATCATGCCAACGACTTCATCCGGGTACTGACTGGCAAACACGCGCACGGTAAAACCGCCCAGTGAATGACCCACGAGAATATAAGGCGGATCAATCTTTGCATTGAGGAGCAGTTGATGCAGTT
>CAYSNA010000306.1:0-4322 GCA_964432185.1 uncultured Cytophagia bacterium | reverse complement strand
GCCAACGACTTCATCCCAAACGACTCTGCCGGGATCGTGGCCCCAGTCCTGTTCGCATACGGTTGATGCCCATACGCCGATCACAAAAAACAAAATGGAAACAAGAATCAAAGTGGGCAACGAACATGGAAAAAACCACAGAGCGACAATCGCGACGAGTGAACCGACGGTTCCGGGAGCGACCGGGGAAAATCCGGCGCCGAATGTCGAGCCGATTATTTTTGCTAATAGTTTCATGAGCAATTCTAGTTTTTTGATATAAAAAACAAGGCCGGCGAAAACCGACCTTGCTTTATGTGAGTACTGAATTATAAAGAATCCCGCCGAGAATGGCAAGGCGATTTGTCAGTATTCGCGGCGGCCTTCGATGGCGCGCGCGAGCGTGATTTCATCCGCGTATTCCAAATCCGCGCCAACCGGGATGCCGCGGGCGATTCGGGAAATTTTTAAACCCAACGGTTTTATCAATTTGGATAAATAAATTGCGGTTGCTTCACCTTCGGTGTTCGGATTGGTGGCAATGATCACTTCGTCAATATCCTGCAGCCGGGACAGCAATTCTTTCACCCGCAAGTCGTCCGGGCCGATGCCGTCGAGCGGGGAGAGGGCGCCGCCGAGCACGTGGTACAGGCCGCGGAATTCGCCGGTTTTTTCCAGCGCCAATACATCGTTCGCTTCCTCCACAACGCAGATTATCGATCGATCGCGTTTTTCGCTGGTGCAAATTCGGCACGGATCGGCCTCGGTGATATTGAAGCAGGTACTGCAATAAATCACTTTGCTTTTGAGCTCGAGCAGCGAATCGGCAAGCAAACGAACGTCATCATCAGACTGCTTGAGCAGATAAAACACGTGCCGCTGCGCCGACTTGCGGCCGACGCCCGGCAGTTTGCTTAACTCATGAATCGCCTTTTCAACGGCATCCGATGAATATTTCACGGTTTATAGTCCGGGAATTTTCAAGCCGCCGCCCATATTCGGCATCATGCCGCCGGTGGCTTTGGCCATTTCCTGCTCGGCCGTGGCTTTGGCGGTTTCGAGCGCCTGATTAACCGCAGCGAGCACCAAATCTTCCAACATTTCAACGTCATCGGGATCAACAACTTCGGGATCAATTTTCACTTCAAGCAATTCCTGCTGGCCGCTGGCAATGGCGGTCACCATGCCGCCGCCGGCCGATCCTTCTATTTTCATATCAGCGAGCTCATTCTGGATGCGCTCGATCTCTCTTTGCATTTTTTGTGCTTGTTTGAGCAAATTGCCCATTCCGCCTTTCATATGACATCTCCTCAATTTTGTGAACAAAACGTCCACGATTATAACAAGCGGCTATTTTATAAATTCCGCGTCAAATTTGTCAACGATTTGTTTGACGATCTCGTCTTCCTGTTCCAGTTTTTCAAATTCAGTCCGTTTGTCGACGCGCAGCGGAACTTTGCGCACCTCGTCTAATTTTTCTTTGTGAATGCGAACACAAATCACTCTGAACTTCCGACCAAAGACCTCCTGCACGACCTCTTCGACCACGGAAATTTGACGTTCGATAGAGGTAATGTGGAAACCATTTTTGCTGTCGAAACCCAGTTCGATTGTCTGCCCGTCAATACGTGTCGGCCAGCCTTCCGTCAGCAACGCGCCGAGCGCCACTTTGGTGCTCTTTACGCGCGCGATCACCTCGGGCCATTTGGCTTCAATCTCATGCAGGCTGATGGATGTAGCGGCTTCGCTTTCTTCTATGTCGACTGGAGCATCCGGCTGGGCTTCCTCAGCTTTTGGCTGATCCGTTTCGGTTGGCGACGAAACAATTTCCGCTTCTGGTGCGGGCGTCGACGAGGATTGGGACGGCAGTGTTGCCGGTATCGAGGCGATTGGCGGCGCTGGTTCCGCAACGTGATTTTGAACGTTTTGGGGAGATGGGGCGGATGGTCGAGGCGTCTGGATGTGCGGCGCGGTGACTACATCACTTTTTTTTTTAGCCTCTTCGAAGTGCGAAAGAAGGTCGGAAAGCTGCACGCTTTTGGTCAGTTTGATCATGCGGATCAGCGCGACTTCCAGATGCAGCCGCGCGTTTGAACTTTTACGGATGAGATTTTCCGCATCAGAAGCAATTTTGATGAGCCGTAATAGATCCTCAATCTCAAAATCGTCAATCTGCGCCAGGTAGTTTTGCGCGCTCTCTTCCGAGACGTTCAGCTCGTTCGAATTTCCCGTGGATTTGGCGACCATAAAGTTGCGCAGATGATCCGACAAGCCAACGAGAAATTCGTTAAAATCGTACCCTTCAGCAAAAATATGTTGAACGAGTTCAATGCCGCCCTGGACATCATTATTTTTAATGAGGTCAGTGACTTTGAAAAATAACTCCTGGCCGATGATACCGAGCAGGGTGGCGGTGTCCTCGGCGTTGATCGTGGTGCCGGAAAAGGCAATGATCTGGTCGAGGATACTTTCCGAGTCACGCATACTGCCATCGCCCTTATTGGCGATGAGTCGGAGCGATTCATCATCGATGCTGATACCCTCTTTTTCACACAGTTCCGTCAGCAGTTCCATGATGCGTTTGGTGGTGATGCGTTTGAAATCAAAACGCTGGCAACGCGACAAAATTGTGGCCGGGACTTTGTGCGGCTCGGTGGTGGCAAAAATGAAAAGCACCCGCGGCGGCGGCTCTTCGAGGGTTTTCAGCAGGGCATTAAACGCCTCGTTGGTGAGCATGTGAACTTCGTCAATAATATGAACGCGGTATTTTCCGGGATTGGGGGAGTAGCGCAGGCTTTCGCGCAAATTACGAACTTCGTCGATGCCGCGGTTGGAGGCGCCGTCAATTTCCAGTACGTCCAGGCTGCGGCTCTCATTCACTTCAATGCAGGATGAACATTCATTGCATGGGTGAATGGTCGGGCCGTTATCACAGTTGATGGCTTTGGAAAGAATGCGGGCGATAGTGGTTTTGCCCACGCCGCGCGGACCGGTAAAGAGATAGGCATTGGCAAGACGGTTTTGCTCAATGGCATTCTGCAGTGTCTTGGTGACGTGCTCCTGCCCCACAACATCTTGAAAAAACATGGGGCGATATTTTCGTGCCAGGACCAGATAGGACATTCGCAAACTCGATTTTGCTTTCAATGCCGTTACAGCATTCGGGAAAACAGGTTTTTAAAGGCTGTGCACCCATCGTCGATCTCTCTGTTAGAATGCCGCATAACCAGCCAACTCCAGCCAAGAGTTCCTGCGGCACATGGAGTAAGTACTTACCGCTGCTACCTTCCGGTCCTGACGGGGTTGGGCACGCGTCCATTGCGTAGGGCTTGAACTATCAACATCGCTTCTTCATGCCAGCATAGAAATGAGCAGACCTCATGATGGGCATCGATCCTGCTATAGCGGATTGCAGGTTACAGGGCACCGCTGGCTCCCCATCTAGCACAGCCATATATTGTGGAGCCGAGGAGGTTCGAACTCCCGACCTGTACGTTGCGAACGTACCGCTCTCCCAACTGAGCTACGGCCCCAAATGAAAAATTGCCACACTTAAAATATGGCAATTTTAACTAAAATGCAAGTGCGGAGAGAGCGGGATTCGAACCCGCGGTAGCACGAAACTACACACGCTTTCCAAGCGTGCTCCTTCAGCCTCTCGGACATCTCTCCATAAGCTGATACATCGTGCGGAGAGGAAGGGATTCGAACCCTTGGTACCCAACGGGTACAACGGTTTTCGAGACCGCCCGATTCAACCGCTCTCGCACCTCTCCGAAAAAACGTCAATCCTCAATAAGGATTTTGACGCAGTTGGCGAAAAAAATCTTTGATCAATGCGCCGCACTCTTCTTCCAAGATACCGCCAATCACGCGAGCCTGCACATCGAGCGATTCATTTTGGGTGATTTGCAGTTTTGATCCGCAGGCGCCGTACCTGGGATCATATGCTCCGAAAACGACGGTGGATACCCTTGATAATAAAATAGCGCCTGCACACATCATACACGGTTCTAATGTTACGTATAGAGTGGAATCATCAAGGCGCCACGATGCAAGAGTATTTGCAGCTGTTGTAAGGGCCAACATTTCAGCATGTGCTGATGGATCCTGAATCGATTCGACCAGGTTGTGGCCTTTACCTATAATTTCATCGTCATAAACGACAACCGCGCCAACCGGAACTTCGCCTTTATTAAACGCTTTACGGGCCTCTTCGAGAGCCACCCGCATCCAAGTTTCGTGATTGTCTGTCATAACCTTTTCCAAATGCACGCCCGAAGGGACTCGAACCCCCAACCTTCTGGTCCGTAGCCAGACGCTCTATCCAATTGAGCTACGGG
>CAYSNA010000305.1:0-6860 GCA_964432185.1 uncultured Cytophagia bacterium | reverse complement strand
GGTCTGGCAGAAATTGGGATCGTTCGCGGGCATCAGTGATGAAAAATATAGCGAGTTGTCTCTGGAAAATTTGCTGGTCAAATTTTTGGGCGATTTTAATCTCAGTGATTTGGTCAAACCGTGCCTCATCACCGCCTATGACATTGAGCAGCGGAAAACAAAATTTTTTACCCAGCACGATGCCGTCAAGAATCCCGATAAAGATTTTAGTCTGAAACATGTCACGCGTTCCACATCGGCGGCGCCAACCTATTTTCAGGTTGCGCGAGCCTTGACCAAATCCCAATCGACCGAACATTCTCTCATTGATGGCGGCGTGTTTGCCAACAATCCAACCCTCTGTGCCTATGCCGAAGTGCGGCAAAAATTTGAAAACCGTCCATCGGCCAAGGATATGATGATTTTATCCCTCGGGACCGGTCATGTCCATAAAGGCTATAGTTATAAAAAAGCCAAGAACTGGGGCGCGGTCGGCTGGATTCGCCCATTGATTGATATTCTGATGTCAGGTGTCTCGGAAACGGTGGACTATCAACTCAAACAGATATTTGACAGCGTTGGCCGACCGGATCACTATGTGCGAATTGATGAACATTTAACCGTGGCGTCGGAAAAGATGGATGACGCCTCGCCGGAAAATTTGAGCGCTTTGCAGCAGGAGGGGCAAATGGCAGCGGAAAAGTACGATAAAGAATTAACAGCGTTGGTGGAAAAATTGGTGGGATAATAAAAACGTGCGAATCGCCTAAAGCGTCGCACGTTCAGATTCATTCTTTTTAATGACTCGAACAAGATCTTATTCAACGCCGCGGATTTTTTCCATAAACTGGGCGCGCAAATACTCGTCCGGTGTTTTTGTATTTTTGAAACTGAGTTTACCCTGAAAGTCCGAGATTTTTTCGAATTTATTGGCCGTCATCCAGGTTCTCATTTCGTTGTTGATGTCGACGATGCTGTCAATGCCTTTCTGATACAGCAGCGACGCGACCTGCACCGTTGATGCGCCGGCGAGCAGCAGTTTAATCACATCCTTGGCGCTCTTGATGCCTGTGGTTGCGGAAATATCGCAGCCAATCTGGCCGGCCAGCAGCGCGGTCCAGCGCAACGGTTTGTAAATATCGTACGAGGTGCTGAAGGAGAACGTCGTACTCAACGACAATTTATCGATATTGATATCCGGTTCGGTAAAGCGGTTGAACAGCACCAGGCCGCTTGCGCCTTTGCGCGCAAGTGTAGCGGCCACATTGGGGAGCGCGGTAAAGTAGCTGCCAATTTTCAGGGCGATGGGGATGGAGACCTGCTTTTTCACCTGCTCGACAATTTCATAGTACATGTTTTCGATACTCTGGCCGGTTTCGTCCAGGCGCGTGGCGGTGCGAAAAACGTTGAGTTCCAAAGCATCAGCGCCGGCATCTTGAAATTGTTTGGCGTAATTCATCCACCACTGAGAGGAGACGCAATTGATGCTGGCGATGACCGGAATACCGACAAATGATTTGGCTTCGTAGATCAGATCACAATATTCTTTCGGGCCGTATTGCAGTTCAAGTTGGGAACGCATATAATCGTATGCTTCGGTGTGCATGGTCATGCTGTCACCAATACCGAAATCCTGCGCCGCCAACGCTTCCTCAAAGACACTCTTTATAACCACGGCACCCGCGCCGGCTTTTTCACAATCAACAATCTTTTGCACAGATTTGGTTATGCCGCTACTCGCCGCAATAATCGGATTCTTTAATTTCAAGCCCATGTACGTCGTGGACAGATCCGGCATTCGATTTCTCCTTTAATTTGAGTCCCCATTTACAGTGCTCGAAATATCTCAAATTTTCAAGTGAAAATCAAGCATGAATTTAATGCTGAAAAATAGCCAACGTTGATATTTTGGTTTGGATCGTCTATATTAAACAACCAATCTATGGCGATTCGTCAAGAAAAACAGGTGACGGCATGAACGGAATTTGCCTTCACGTCATATGATTATCCGCTAACGACAATCGAACGTTTGGAAAAATAGAGGACAAATGATTTAATAATGGAGCAGAATATGAATCGACATAAAATTGCTATAAGCGATTTTAATACAGATATTTTTAAGGCTTGGGACAAAGACTGGTTTCTTCTGACATCCGGAGATTTTTCCCAAAATGACTATAACTGCATGACCGTTGCCTGGGGCAGTTTTGGTGTGATGTGGAACAAACCGTTTGCGCAGGTTGTCGTGCGACCCACACGATTCACATATGAGTTTATGGAAAAATATGAGTCATTCACGCTAACCACGTTTGGCCACGAATATCGAAAGGCATTGCAACTGCTTGGTTCCACATCCGGGCGGGATGGCGATAAAATCGCCAAGTCCGGTTTGACGCCAATCGCTTCGCAAAAAATCGCCGCTCCGGCTTTTGAGGAGGCCACGCTGATTTTTGAATGCCGAAAAATCTACTGGCAGGATTTTGATCACACCCACTTTCTTGATGACAGCATTGAGAAAAAATATCCGCAAAAAGATTATCATCGAATTTATTTTGGTGAAATTTTGACGATTTTGCAAAAATAAGCGGTCTGTACAGCGAGCGAGGTTTTACATGTTATTCGAGCGCGATATACAAGCAAAGATAATAATATTGTAAAGGGAGATCAGAATGATGAGAAAAGTGTCCATTCGTACGGCAATATTAATCCTGGCAATGCCAGCCCTGGTATTCGGACAAATGACGCCAACGGGTCAGGCAAAAGATTTTTCGGTGAAAACATGCCTGCATTCGGTAAGCTATGCGGGATTCTGGCGCGGCCAGGCCAGGCTTTCGGTTGATGACTTTTTGCTCAAAGCAAAAGAATTAGGCTTTGACGGCGTCATGCTGGTTGCCAAGCGTCCGCATGTTTCCGTTCTCGATTATGATGAACAGGCGCGCCAAAAACTCAAAGCCCGAATTGAAGAGTTGGGCCTGGAACTCGTCTGCCTTGCCGGATATACCGATTTCACCGCGGGCGTCGACAAGCCGGGCATTCCCAATGTTGAAATTCAGGCGGCCTACGTTGGTGAGGTGGCTAGGCTGGCGCGTGATCTCGGCACCACTATGGTGCGAATTTTTACCGGTTACGAACGCGACGATGTGCCCTACGACAAACAGTACGAACTTGTTGTTGAAGGTCTAAAACTGGCCGGCCGCGAAGCAGCCAAGTACGGCGTAACCCTTGCCGTGCAAAATCATCATGACATTGCTCTTCATCATGATGCTATGTATTGGCTGCTGAAGGAAGTCAATATGCCGAATGTGTTGGCCGGTTGGGATGCCTGGTCGCCAACGCTGGAAGGCTTGAGCAGCGAGGAAATTCGTCAATCCGTTTTAAAAATGCAGCCGTATATTGTCAACACCATTGCGGCAGATTATATGGTGCAGCCGCGTTTTCGTTATGAACATCAATTGACCAATTATATCGCGCACAAACCGGTCATGCGCGCGGTGCCGATGGGGGAGGGGATCATCGATTACGAAACGTTCATCGGCACATTAAAAGAGATTGGCTATCAGGGCTATATTGTTTACGAGATGTGCGAGGTGCTCGACGGTGGCGGATCGATTGAAAATCTGGACCGGACCGCGAAAAAGTTCCTGGAGTACGTGGAACGATTCAGATAGTCGTGGCATATCTAAAAATCCTTCATCTGAAATGCGGGAATTTCCCGCATTTTTTGTTTATCCCGCATTTAAACGGCTCAAATTAAAAAGACGTAAGCTTCTGTAAATATGAGTTCTATATCTCCTTTCAAATGATGGCACGGCGGTTGCGTAAGGGCGAATGAGAAAACGAAATTAATTACATTCACCTTTTTTGAAAGGAGACAGTCATGAAACAGTCATTTTTTTTTAAGGCACTTTTTGTGTTACTTGCCCTGTTCCTCTGCGTACAAACGGCCATGGCAAATAACAACAGGAAGGCGGGTATCGGTTTTCGTGGAGCGCATTGGAAGATGAACAACAACCCTGCGAGCGTGCATGTTGCTGTCGATCCGACACAAACCAACGTTGACGTTGGCAGCGGTGGCGGCTATATCACCTTCTTCTCGCGCGTCAGCGATGCGGGATGGATTGAGTTGAGCATCGGCGCTATTGGTGATGTCAAGACACAAAACGAATACTGGTATGGTGAAGAAACCAATGTCAACGCCGTAACGCCCGTTTTGCTGGGTATGCGCCATGATCTTTTTGGCTACGATTCACCAAGTTCGCTCATTCCATATATCGCTTTTGGCGTTGGCCCGTATTGGTTTAACGATGTTTATACACGAACCGACTATTTTGGCTTTGAGCATGAAACGCAAGTGAAAACCAAATCCAAAATCGGTGGGTATGCCGGCGGTGGCGCCAACTTTATGATGGCGAGCTGGTTCGGATTTAACTTTGATGCGCGTTATCATTTTATTAACTTTGACGTGAACGATTATCGCAGCGGTTGGGAGTACAGCCTCGGTGTCATCTTTGCCTGGGGCACCTATAAAAAACCGGTCTATCATAAACGCAGTTACCGCTCTCGTCGTGATCGTGATGAAGTCAATATTTACATTGATTAAGAATTTCACACCGAAAGAATCATGAAAACCAGAGTCCACATAATTGTTCTGTTGATGAGTTTTTGTGCCACAACGTTGATCCATGCCCAGGGCGTGTCGCGCGCCCAGGGCGTGGGATTTCGCGTCAATTTTTGGAACCTCACTGGCGGTCGTACCTCGGTGAATTATGATATCACTCGTGGCGAAACGACAGTTGATTTGAGCGGATCCGGCGCGTCGATTTATTATTTCTCTCGCGCTTATCGAGATCTGTTTCTGGAGATGAGCCTCGGCTTTATCGGCGGCGGCACAATCAAGACGGAGACGCTCACCACATCCAACACCGTCGAGTTTGAAACGATTATGCCGTTTCTCGTCGGTTTGCGCTATGACTTTTTATCCAACCGCGTATCCGGCGCCATTCATCCTTACCTGAGCGCCGGCGGTGGTCCGTACACGACGTTTGAAATCGAACAACAGCACGAAAGCGATATCCTTCAACAAGAATTAAGTGGACAAGGAAATGTACAAACCAGGATGGAATATGGCTGGTATCTTGGCGGCGGTGTGAATTTTGTCTTGGCAAGCTGGTTTGCTCTCAACGCGGATCTGAAATATAACTTTATCGACATTCCTGATCTCAAGGATTACTCCGGTATGGCTATTGGTTTTGGTACCGTGTTCATGTGGGGCAAGAAAAAATCGATTTATCAGATCAAGCACGTTCAGCTTGTCACCAACGAAATTTATCCCGTGTCTTATCAGTCTTATAGAGATATGCCCATTGCTTTGGTGACCGTGCAAAATTTGGCCGGTCATCCGATTGAAGTGAATATCACCGGCCATGTCAAAGGATATACGGATCGCACAAAGGCGAGCGGATTTGTCCGCATCAATGGCGGCGAAACCGGCGAAGTGCCGGTGCACGTTTTTTTCGGACGCCGCTTGCTGGAGAATGAGAATAACAATTCGGTGATCCTCGATATGGACGTGGAGGTTCGAGCCGCAACAACGCATCGCACGGACTTGAGTATGGAACTCATCATTCATGGCCGCAATGCCTGGAAGGGTGATATGGCCGTGCTGCCGCGTTTTCTCACACCGGAAGATGAGAACATCCGTAACATCGTCCGCGACCAGTTGCTCAATCTGGATGAAACGATTGAACCGGGTTTGGAAAAAGTTGTTCATGCCCGCGTGTTGTTTGACTATTTGACATCTCAAAATATAAAATATCTGTCGGATCCCAACATCCCCTTTTACAAAGATGATCGTGTACAGTTTGCCAGTGAAACCGTTGACGCCGGGAGTGGCGACTGTGATGATCTGGTGGTACTGTATGCCTCCATGCTGGAAAGCGCCGGCATTCAGACCGCGTTCGTAGAAGTGCAGGATCCGGAAAAAGAACTCGCGCATTTGTATCTGCTTTTTAATACCGGCCTCAAGGCTGAGGAAGGTTATGTGATATCCGACAATGAAAAGCGCTACATTGTGCGCGATAACGGTTCCGGCCACATGATGGTGTGGATTCCGGTGGAGACAACACTGGTGCAGGACGGATTTGAGCACGCCTGGACAACCGCGGCTTTGGCGTGGCTGCAGGAAAGCGAGCTGCGCAACGGCCTCGCCGAAGAATGGGTACGAATAATCGATAACTATTAAACCGTCGAATCGCCGGTGTGGGACATACGGCGCCCACACCGGCTGAAGAAATATATTTTTGGAGTTGTCATCATGTTCACGAAAATTAATCTTTTTATCGCACTGTCCCTCATGGTGCTGACGAACGTTTTCGCCGCTGTTGAGATTGAGAGTTTGCGCGGCGACGTCAAAGTTCGTCATGGGTTGGATGAACACTGGAGCGATGCGCGTAAAGGTATGCTGCTCGAAGATATTGATACCATCCAGACCTGGGAAGGCACAGTCGTGCTAAAAAGACAAGACGGTTCACTTTTTACGATGGGTTCTCTATCCATCCTGGATATAAGCGATTTACGCGCCATCACGCGGCAGGAGATGTTTGTCTTTTTGATGTCGCAAAAGGTTCAGCGCATGAAACCACGGCAGCAGCCGTCAACATTGGACATGCCGAATGTCTCGTCCGTTCATGGCGAAAAAAAATCATCCCAGGAACGCCCGGAAAAACAGGAGGATGTTCAAAGCTGGAAGCGCGAGTTGAATGCGGCAAAAGCGATGATCGATCAGGAGCTGTACACCAATTCGGTCGTCAAGCTGCACAAAGTGCTCGCGCGTCATTCAACGCTGGATGACTGCGGTGAAATCAATTTATATCTTGGAAAAT
>CAYSNA010000304.1:0-6864 GCA_964432185.1 uncultured Cytophagia bacterium | reverse complement strand
TGCCCGCTGTATTGTAGGTCTTTGACCACAATTCGATTATCGTATCGCGGTTAACATCCATCTTTACCGTTTCCCTTCTCTTCGTTTCCGGTTTCTTTTTTATCGATTTCAGCAAGTCCTTTTACAAATAGAGTCCCAGAGTGAACAAATAATCCTGGTTGCGCAACGGCGCAGGCTCCTCACCTTCGGCGGTGGGCATCATCAGCGTATTCCAGCCGATGGTAAAACGGTACTCAAAAAAACACAGTTTTCCGAACAGCTTGCACTCCACACCGGCGCCATAGAGAAATCCGTAGTCAAAAATATCCAGGCCTCTAATTTTATTCGTATCAGAAAAACGGAGCGGCACGCCCTCAAAATCTATGGTGCCGCTTAACCGGTACTCCCCATTCAGCAAAATGGACAGAGCAAAACCGCTACTCCCGTAAATCGTACAGTTTTTCACTTTGACAAAGGCGTAGCGCATGACAATGGGAATTTCAAAATAGTTCAGGTCATATTCGGTATGCGTGTTAATAGGACGGTCTTTCAAGGCAATGTCTTCTCTGGAGCCCTTTTGGACATAAAGAAATTCCTGCTGCATGCCAAATGAGTCAGTGATCGGATAGTAGATCAGCAGTCCACCCGCCAGACCATGTCGGTAGTGCACATCCACTGAATAAGGGATATCCGGGACAAGAATTCCATATTGTGTCGCCATGCTATACCCGGCTCTGACTCCAAACTTGACACCCTGTTGTGCGAAAATCACATTGTTCAGTAGAAGTCCAAGGAGACAAGCATATAGCATTCTTTTCATCGTCACTCCTGTTTTCAGAGATACATTTGTATTCGAGTTTTGCTCGAAGAGTTGCAGCTCGGACTGCCGGCATTCCATTACTCGCTAAAGATAGACAATCTTACGTCTATTTTGCAACAGGATTTAACGGATATCAAAAGCTATTTGTCACCGCATGGTTTTGACCTGGCTGTCTCGCAACGACTATGTTTGCGGACAAAACTGCCTATATCATTGACGGCCTGTTTCGCCTCGGGGAGATAGGGTGCCATTATATGCCACACATGCCACATCTTCGGCCAGACGGTCAGCGTTACATCCACGCCGGCATGCCTGGCTTTGTCTGCGAGCCGTTCGGCGTCACTCAACAGAATTTCATCTTGTCCAACGTGAATGAGCAATGGCGGAAAGCCGGCCAGATCACCATAATGAGGAGAAATCAGGGGAAAATGGACGTCCTGACTGCCACTATAATGGCGCGACATTGACCGAATAAATTCGGCAGAGAGAAGAGCATCTTTGTGGGTGTGATAACTTTTGCCGGTGAATGCCAAATCCGTTATGGGAGAAATACAGACCGCCGCAGCCGGCAATGTTTTATTGGCATCACGCCGTGTGAGCAAGATCGCCAGCGCCAGGTTCGCGCCTGCCGAGTCACCGGCAATGACAATTTGATTCGCTTCGATCCCGTCGTCTAAAAGCTGATTATAAACAGTCAGACAATCCTCAAGCGCTGCAGGAAATGGAAACTCGGGCGCCAGCGAATAATCCACAGCGACAACACGACTCCGGGACGCTTGCGCAATATGGGCAGCAAGCACGCGATGGTTGTGATACCACCCCAGCACCCATGCTCCCCCGTGCAGATATAGTATCACCGTCGTTGCCGCATCCGCCGGCGTGATCCATTCAACAGGCACGCCGTTCAGCGTGCCTCGTTGTAACGTCACTCCTTTCGGCAGCCGCAGCGACCTGGAACTCTTTTCTGAAAAAGCCCGCAATCCCGGAATGGTGGAGATCGAATTCATTCGACCCGACAGCACTTTTGTAAAAGCCCTGAAGATATAACTCTGCATGCTGGGCATGGTTCAAAAAATCAGTATATAAGCAAAGTTGACCGACATCGCACCCGGTCGCCATGATGCGAATTGCCGGTGGACGCCGAATTCAAGTCGACATTGCCAGATAGACAACCGATCATATCTTGTTGTAGACCATATCAACTTTAATATCTTCAGGGGTGCCGTCAGAGTCGAAATCGATGGGCATGATCATCGAAAGGGTCAGAGTATTGCCATCAACCTTATAAGTGACGGTATCGTCAATACCGGCGCCGTTAATCGTCAGTTTATCGCCTTCTTTGCTCCAAGTGCCGGGAACCACATCATCAGCGCTGTCTGCATAGGTCGTCAGGAGTGAAGCAGTGCCGTCTTCATTAAACTGCATGGTTGATGTTGTCGCACCGGTTTCAGACATTGCTAAAAATTGTGCGGCCGGCAGGGTTAAATCACCAATAGGGGTATCTTTCAAAATAACACTGACCATGCGCCAGGTGCCGATAATGGACTGATTCTTTTCAGGCTCGACACCATTGTATTTGTCACAACCGTTTCATACAACCAGTATGAGCAAAAATACAGAAACGAGTAACCACAGAATTGTTTTATTGTTGGTAGGCATAGGCTCTCCATATTTTATGTGTTGTTGAAAGGTAGCATGTTTAAAATAAAATGCAATTGATTTCTGGAGCAGAAATACATACTGTTTGACAATGATACCTGAAGAGCAGAGAACGTCAAAAATGGTGTGACATAACCACCGACAAGGCCGGTGGCTTGATTGGCCCCATAATTGTGCCAGTCGGCTAACGATCCTGGCAATGCGATAGTCGCACTCATTTAAAGACGAAACAGGCTATAATTAATTTCGGCAGAACGTCCACTATACTGACAGCTTATTCCGATAGCTTTTTTCATCGAGTTTTCTGCTACAAATGAAATATCGAATCTGATCATATCATCGCCAAAATATTGTACAGAAGGATTGAATTTCTTCAGCAAGCGGATCATGCCGACATTTTCGCGGATCACATACGCGCTCAAGCTGGTAAATCCGCTTCGGCGCACTAAAATCATAAACATTTCTAACAGCAAGGCACCCAAACCTCGTTTCTGAAAGTCATCAACAATGACCATTGCAAACTCGGCAGCGCCTTGTTTTTCGTCGCACTGTAAAAATTCCGCTAAACCGATGAGGCGAGGTTCCTCACTTTCAAGATCATACGCCCCCAACGTTTGGCATTTGTCGTTGTCCAGTTCAGTCATTTTATCGAGATCATCAGCATTTAGCTTTACACTCGCGGAGCCATATCGAAGATATCTTGAACGAGGAGATAAACCATTAAATAGTGCTAAAATATCGGACTTTTCATGTGGTTGCATTCTTTTAATCAGGATGCGCGTATCATCGGATAAAACAGTGTGGATTTTTAGGCTATTCATGACACCCCTCGCAGGCAAAAAATAATGGTCACCCACTATTTAAAGGTTCTAATCTTGAAGAAATGAAGAGGTAAAACAACCGACTATCAGAAATTATTTCAAGCTCACGTGCTTTTCTTCTCTCACTAGCATTGCGTTTGTAAATAAATCGAATTATCATTTAAGTATTAGTAAGAAGACGAGATGCAACTCATTGCGAGTTAGAAATTCGAAGAATCGAATTTCAATTAATACGGACAAGTCATTGCGGGCGAAATAGAATAAACCGCTTTGAAATGCGAGCCAATGAGTTGATGTTAATAAAGGGTATAAAATTCACGGCAAAAATGGATCAAAAATAGCAATAATCAAACACACGTAAACAGAATCGGAAAGAGCAAAAGAGATGGAAACAAAACAACGGGATGAGCTATTAGGCACGTTAAAGAGTCGTTTTGAGCAGAATATGCATCGACATCAAAGACTCGAATGGGCCACAGTGCATATAAAACTGCTGGCAAATAGTAAAAAATTACAGTCACTTTACGACATGGAACGCACGGGCGGCGAACCGGACGTTGTGGATTACGATAAAAAGACGGACGAATATATTTTTTATGATTGTTCCGCGGAAAGTCCTCAAGGCCGCAGAAGTCTGTGTTACGATCGTGAGGCGCTGGATTCCAGGAAAGAACATAAACCAGCCGACAGCGCCGCGGATGTGGCTGCCGCCATGGGAATTGAACTGTTGAGCGAAGACGAATATCGACAGTTGCAGACACTTGGGCATTTCGATTTGAAAACCTCAAGCTGGGTAAAAACACCTGACAGCATCAGAAAACGGGGTGGCGCCCTCTTTTGTGATCGTCGCTACGACACTGTGTTTGTTTATCACAATGGCGCCGAATCCTATTATGCCGCCAGAGGATTCCGCGGCTCGTTAAGGGTTTAAGTGAGTCGAGACAGCGAATCCGGATCACACAAAATGGCCGACCGCAGCGATCATTCTCAACTCACAGTGCTGCCTCCGGGCATTGGTGTCCGGTCAGACAAATTCCGTACAGTCGTGAGATTTTCCAGGTGAAAAAGGCAGCCAAAAAGGAAAACACGCGTGAGTAAAAAACGCATCGCTTTGCGAGTATTGTCCCTTTCAATAATGTCGATTGTCCTTGTGATTGTTTTTAACGCACGTATGGTGCAGTTGACCCCGGATGAAAAAGATTTTATCTACCTGTCGCGCATTTTAAAGCAACAGACACGAGGCATCGATGATGTTACGGAACGCCTGCGAATAATGACGCACTGGCTGCACGACCATGTAACATCCGGCGAATACCCGCCACAATATAATCCCAAAGGCGTGGCGAATGTGATCCGCACCGGCCTCGGCAATTGCGGATTTCAGGCGTGCAATATTGTCTGTTTTGCCGAGTTGCTCGGTCTAACGGATCATCAACTCATCCACAGCCGCACAGAATGGGGTGCGCCGGGGATTCACACCTTTGCAGAAATTTGGATTGACGATCGGTGGATCATTTTTGATCCTGATAAATGGTTGTATATCGAAAATAACACGGGAGAATTGGTTGGCATTATTGATATTATCACTGATACATCATCCATCACAAACAAAGAAGCGGCTCGTTGGATTTTTTCAACAATACAAAGTGAAGGCAATCGAGTCACACCTTCATGGCAGGAAACGCCTTTACCATTTGGCAGAGACGCTTATTTTCACTTTGAACAATGTGGTTTGGCCTATATCTATTTCAGAAAATTGTCAGAAAACGCCATAAAGATCATCGTTCAATCCCTACTGCTTTTTGGAGCGTTTCAACTATTACTGTTGATGAACAAAAAACGCGCATCCAAACTCACATGAGAAGAATTATTAGCCGCAGCAAATAACCATGCAGAAAACCGCGACGTTTTTTGAGATATCCACAATATCAGCGCGATCTTGTACTCTCGCAAAATCCGCTCAACTTTAGTGTCGTATTTGGCAAAAAAATCAATATTATTGAATTCAAGGTCGATTCAAATAGGTCTCAAAAAAAGGGTATGAACCATGATTAAACTCGGATTGATAAACGCCGTCCTTTTCGCCATTCTTTTCATCGGCTGCGCCTCACACATGGCGCCTCGATCCTCCCTCCTGCACTTTGATGAACAGATAGACGGCATTATCGAGCATATGACGCTCGACGAAAAAATAGACATGCTGCATGCGAAACACATGTTTGTCTCCGCCGGCGTGGAACGTCTGGGCATCGCCGACATCAATTATGTTGACGGCCCATTTGGTATTCGCGAAGAAATGCAGCCGGATGGCTGGGCATCGCTCGGTTGGGAAACGGACAGAGCCACGTTCTTCCCCACAGGCTCGGCGCTGGCGGCGACCTGGAGTCCGGAGTTGGCGTACGCCTACGGCACCGGCATGGCCCGCGAAGCCCGTTTGCGCGGCAAGGATATGCTGCTGGGACCGGCGATCAATATTCAACGCATTCCCACCGGCGGACGCACCTATGAATACTTGAGCGAAGATCCGTATCTCAGCTCGCGGCTGTCCGTCGGCTATACCAAAGGCGTTCAGGATAATGGCGTGGCGGTGTGCTTGAAACATTATGCGCTGAACAATCAGGAGAACAATCGCGGCACCGTCAATGTGATTATTGGCGAACGCGCCATGCGCGAAATTTACCTCCCTCCTTTTCAGGCTGCGGTCGTTGAGGCTGATGCCTACGGCGTGATGGCGGCTTACAACAAAGTCGGCGGCTGGTGGTGCGCCGAAAACGATGTGCTGCTCAACCAGATTTTGCGCACTGACTGGGGATTTGCCGGCATGGTCATTTCCGACTGGAACGGCACGCACAGCACCGTTGATGCGATCACCAACGGCCTCAACGTCGAAATGCCGGGAAAACGATTTTTGGGACAAGCGCTGCTCGATTCCGTCAAAGCGGGAGCGGTTTCGGAAGATCTCATCAATCAACGCGTTCGCGAAATTCTGCGCGTCCGTTTGGCGATAAAACCGGTTCCCAAGGAAGAGGCAAATAAACAAGTCACTTCGCAGCCACCGCAGCACAAAATTGCCTATGACGTGGCGAGCAAGTCAATCGTCCTTTTAAAAAATAATGGCGCTCTTCCCCTCAACCTGAAAGACAAACCGGTCATTGCGGTCATTGGCGCCAATGCGAAACAAACCATGGGACTCGGCGGCATGGGCGCCGGCGTAAAAACCTTGTATGAAGTGACGCCGCTGGAAGGCTTGAAAAATAAAATCGGCGACAACGCCGAAATTGTTTATGCTCAGGGATATGAACCGGTTGTGTTCAGTTTTGCCGATATGTTCCGCAGAAGATCGCCGGAAGAGCTTGAACAAAGAGCGCGCGAACAGAAAGAAACGGCTGAAAAGCTGGCACAGGAAGTGGTCGATGTGGCCGCAAAAGCCGACCTTGTGCTTTTTATCGGCGGGAACAATCGCGCCGTGGAAACCGAAGGCCGCGACCGAACCGACATCAAACTGCCGTCCGGGCAGGACGAGCTGATTCAGGCCATTGCCAGGGTCAATCCAAACATCGTCACCGTGCTCACCAGCGGCGCGCC
>CAYSNA010000303.1:846-6871 GCA_964432185.1 uncultured Cytophagia bacterium | reverse complement strand
GGTTACACGGCGGGCTTGTCGCTGCCGCTGCCGATTTTGAACTGGAACCGGGGGTATGTGCAGCAGGCGCAGGTTGAACGGCGCAGGCAGGAGACGCACAGTCGAATGTATGAACAGAAGCTAACGTCCGAGTTTGGGCGATTGAGCCGGGTGATTGAATCGGGCAAAGCTGTGCTCCATGAGTATCGAGTTCAACAAACCGCAACGGATATGGTGGTCGATTTATCAGCGGCGTATCGAGAAGGCGCGCTGCCACTGACAGACTTTATCAATGCCGTGCAACTGCATCGCGACGGCAGCAAGCGATATATGGAACAGATGATTGCTTATTACGAGGCTGTTTTTGAGCTTGAGGTTTTGAGCGGTCAACAGTTGGTTACTTTTTAAGAAAGGATTGTTATGAAAAATATACTTTTAATGCTGCTGTTGAGTGGCGTTATGTTGATCGGCTGTCAGTCGCATGATCACGAGCATCCGCAAGAGGCGGCGACGCAGGAAGCGCCGGCGGTGGCTGTGACGCAGTGGACGGACAGCATGGAACTGTTTATGGAGTACGAGACCGCGGTTGTCGGCGCGGAGATCAAGTTCATCATCCATTTGACGACGCTGAGCGATTTCCAGCCGGTGCGCGAAGGGCGCGTGACGTTAGAATTCGTCGAGGCAAATGGATCGACATTAACTATGGAACAAGATGAGCTGCTGCGGGAAGGGATATTCACGCCGGTGAAACGATTTGAAAACAGCGGTGACTATACATTCCGGTTGAGTTATGAAGGCGCCAAGGCACGCGAGCGCTTTGACATCGGGCGTTTTGTGGTTTATGATTCGCTTGGCGATATTCCACAGCAAGATGAAGAGGCGGCCGGCGAAGAAATCACCTTTTTAAAAGAACAGCAGTGGAAAATTGACTTTGCCACCGAGGAAGCTGCCAAGCGCGAGGTGATGGCGTCCGTGCACGCGGTCGGATCGGTGGAGCCGCGACTGGCATCGTATGCCGACATTTTGTCGCCCGTTGAAGGGATTGTCAGCATTCAACATGCGGCGCAGATGGTAAAGCCCGGTCAAAGGGTAGAAAAAGGGCAAGTTCTGGCTGTGTTGATTCCACCGCTGGCGGCGCAAAACAGTTGGGCCGAGGTGTATTTGAATTATGAACAGGCCAAAGCCGAATATGAGCGATCGAAACGGTTGCAGGAGCGGAATGCTATTTCGGCGCGCGAGTTTGAACAGGCGCAGCGGCAGTATGAAATACAACGCGCCGGTCTGGCGAATTATTTTGACGACAGCAGCGGCGGGATTCGTTATGATGCCGAGAATCAAAGTTTCAGCATCACAGCGCCGTTGTCGGGGATTGTCTCGGATGTTGCGATAATGCCGGGGCAGAAAGCGATGGCCGGACAAAAGTTATTCAGCATTGTGGATCCGGCGCGGGTGTGGCTGCGCCTGGAGTTGTTTACGGATCAGGCCTCCGAGTTACAGGATATTCACGGTGCATCACTGTCACTTCCCGGAGAAAAATATCCGATCAATTTAAGCCGGAACGATTTGAAGCTTATCAGCCGGGGCGAGCTCGTTGACCCGCAAAAGCGGACGCTCACGGTGTGGCTGGAAGCGGCGAATTCTGAACGTCTTTTGAAAATCGGGCAGACATTAAATGCGCAGCTTTACACGACACCGGTAAAGGCGTTGTTGACTGTGCCGATGTCCGCGGTTTATGAAGATAATTCGCAAAAGGTGGTTTTTGTGCATGTCTCCGGTGAAGCGTTTGAAAAGCGGAACGTGGTGACAGGAGCGCGATATAATGATTACGTTGCCATAACATCCGGCATCACTGAAGGCGAACGAGTTGTCAGTCGCGGCGGATATCAGGTAAAGCTGGCATCCACGTCGGAAGAAATTGGCCATCCGCATACGCACTAATAGACAAACTTTATAAACAGGATAAATTATGTTAGATAAATTAATGCAGCTCAGTCTGAAAAACAGGCTGATTGTTTTATTGGCGTCGGTGGCGTTACTGGTCAGCGGGACGATTGTCACCATGAACCTGCCGGTGGATGTGTTTCCGGATTTAACAGCGCCAACGGTGACCATATTGACGGAGGCGCACGGCTTTGCACCGGAAGAGGTGGAAATGCTGGTGACGTTTCCGATCGAAACGGCCGTGAACGGCGCATCCGGCGTGCGGCGCGTTCGTTCGACCTCCATTCAGGGCTTGTCGACGATCTGGGTGGAATTTGAATGGGGCACGGATATTTTCAAAGCGCGGCAAATTGTCAATGAGAAAATCCAGGGCTTTGAGAATGCCATGCCGCCGGGCGTGGATCGCCCCTTGTTGGCGCCGATCACATCGATCATGGGCGAAATCATGCTGGTGGGATTGACCAGTGACAGCACGTCGGCGATGGAGCTTCGCACGCTGGCTGATTACACGCTGCGGCGACGAATGCTGGCGGTGCCGGGCGTATCGCAAGTGCTGGTCTATGGCGGCGAGACGAAACAGTACCAAGTGCAGCTTGATCCATGGAAATTAAAGAATGCCGGATTGAGTCTGAACCAGATATTGCTTGCGGTATCGCGAACGAACGTGAATGCGGCGGGCGGATTTTATGTCGAATCGGGCAAGGAATATTTGATTCGCGGTTTAGGGCGTGTTGAGACGATTCAGGAGCTTGAAAAGACGGTGGTTGACCGACGAGATGGCGTGCCGTTATTGCTGCGCGATGTGGCGACGGTGCGGATCGGCGCGGCCACCAAACTGGGTGAAGCGTCGATCAACAATCAACGTGGCATCATGCTGATCATCAGCAAGCAGCCGGATGCGAATACGATCACTCTCATTGAAGAGATTGAACGGGTGTTGGACGAGATCAGGCCGACACTGCCCACTGATATTACGCTGCACACCGATATTTTCAAACAATCGGATTTCATCGATCTGGCAATTCACAATGTTACGGCCGCCTTACGCGACGGCGCGATTCTGGTCGTGCTGGTGTTAATGCTGTTTTTGGCGAATCCACGCACCATACTCATTTCGGTCACGGCTATTCCGCTGTCGCTGGTCATATCCATGCTGGTGTTAAAAGTGATGGGATTAACCGTGAACACCATGACGCTGGGCGGACTGGCGATTGCCATTGGCGTTTTGGTGGATGACGCAATCATTTATGTGGAAAATGTGCACCGGCGGTTGCGGCAAAATGCCGGCAAGCCGGGTTCGGAGCAACGGCCGTTTTCTGAGGTGGTTCTGGAGGCGTCGTCGGAAATTCGCACGCCGATTGTGATGGCGACATTCATCATCATTGTGGTGTTTTTGCCGCTGTTTTTTCTGAGCGGTGTGGAAGGGCGCATGCTCCGGCCGCTGGGACTGGCGTATGTGATTTCGATCTTTGCGTCGCTGCTGGTGGCGGTGACGGTGACCCCGGCGCTCAGCTCATTGTTGTTAAGAAAGGTCAGTCAACAGGAAAAACGGGAGCCCTGGGTGGTTCGGTTCTTGAAGAGAATCTATGAACCGACGCTGGAGTGGGCATTGAGACGCAATCGATTGATCATATTCCTGGCGGCGTTATTGATTCTCGGGGCGGTTGCGACACTGCCGTTTATGGGACGGTCGTTTTTTCCGGAATTCAACGAATGCACATTGAATATCAGCATGGCGACAGTGCCAGGCACATCGCTGGAAGAGTCGGACAAGATCGGGCAAATGGTGGAATCAATTTTGTTGGCGCATACGGCGGTGAAATCGACGGCACGCCGAACAGGCCGCACAGAGCTGGATGAGCATTCGATGGGATCGCACGCGCACGAAATGGAAGTGCAAATTGATTTGTCGGCCATCAGCAAAAAAGAGCTTTTGGAAGAGCTGCGAAACAATTTGTCTATTGTGCCGGGGACGATCATCACCATCGGTCAACCGATCAGCCATCGAATCGATCACATGTTGTCGGGTACGCGCGCCAATATTGCGGTGAAAATTTTCGGGCCGGATCTGTATACGCTGCGACGGATTGCCGATCAGGTTGAAGTTCAGATGAAGGGTATTGAGGGCATTGTAGATTTATCCAAGGATCAGCAGACCGATATACCGCAGGTGCGGTTAAAAGCCAATCGCGATAATCTGGCGTTGTTTGGACTTACAGCGGCGGATATTGATGAGATGATTGATATTGCTTTTCTGGGGCTGCCGGTGTCGCAGGTGTATGAAGGACAAAACCGGCACGATCTGGTTGTGCGGTATGAACCGCAGTTTCGAAATAATCTGGAGGCGATTGGCAACTCGCTCATTGATGTTCCGGATGGTTCACAGGTGCCGTTAAAAATGGTGACGGATATTCAGGTTGAGAACGGTCCAAATTATATCAGCCGCGAGAATGTGCAGCGCAAAATGGTGGTGCAGGCGAATGTGGCGGGACGCGATTTGCTCAGCGTGGTGGATGACATCAAGGCCAACATCACCGGGACTGTTGACTTGCCGCAGGGCTATTACGTCGAATACGGCGGCCAGTTTGAGAGCGCTGCCGAGGCCACACGGATGATTACGCTGTTGAGCATTCTGTCGATATTGGCTATTTTTGTGGCGTTATATCTGGAATTCGGTAATTTCAGGTTGTCTTTGCTGGTGATGGTAAATTTGCCGCTGGCGTTGATCGGAGGCGTGCTGGCGCTTTTTATGAGTGAAGGCATTATCACGATTGCGTCGATGGTCGGTTTTATCACGCTGTTTGGCATTGCGGTGCGAAACGGCATCATCATGGTGTCACATTATTTGCATCTGATTGAAAGTGAAGGCAAAACGATACAAGAAGCTGTTGTGCAGGGATCACTGGAGCGATTGAATCCGATATTGATGACCGCGTTGACGACGGGGCTGGCGCTGTTACCGCTGGCGTTGGCCATGGACAAACCTGGCAGCGAAATACAGGCGCCAATGTCGATAGTGATTCTTGGCGGTTTGCTGACGGCCACTTTTTTGAACATGATTGTTATTCCGGTCCTGTTTGAAAAGTGGGGAATTAAAAGAGTCCAAGGATAATAATAACGGGGAACAACAGAGGAACACAAAATGTGCAGGTAAGTGATAAATAAGGGCTATCTATTAAGAATGACAGACCATTTTCCTGACGTTAGGAAAATGGATTTTTACAGTTAAGTGAAAATGAAACTATTGGTTTGGGACCAGGAGGTCGAGAGTTCAAATCTCTCCGCCCCGACGATAAAAAAAAGCTAATACAAAATATTGTACTAGCTTTTTTTATGCCTCTATTTCACCAATGCCAATTTGATGACATCCGAAAATCCATTCGCCTCCATCCTGCAGAAATATAATCCCGCAGCAACAGAATTCCCTGATTCATTCATCCCATCCCAGGAAATATTGTAACGACCAGCCGGTTGATGTTCATTCACAAGTTGAATGACCTGCCGACCCAGCATATCATAGATCGTGAGCTGAATATTCGTTGAACGCGGCAATTCGTATTCGATTATGGTTGACGGATTAAACGGGTTTGGATAGTTTTGCGACAGCGCAAAATCCGTTGGCAAAAATTCATCTGGTCGAACAATACCTGTCATGCTGCCATAAATGGCCAACACCTCGGCATCACCCAACGCATAATTGTAAATTCTGACATCATCCATCACCCCGGCAAATGGCGCGGTGCCGGTCGTGCTGTTTCCCAGCGTCATATATTCTTCCTGTGAGATGCTCCCGCTTGCATCCGACACAGTTTCCATCAACTTGCCATTGACATACAATTTCAATACGTCCGCGGCGGTATCCCGGACACCCACGATGTATGCCCATTTTGCAGACAGAAAAGCATCAGCATTTGTAACGGTAGCCAGACTTTTCGCGATATCGTCATCAACAGAAAATCGCAATTCGTTGTTTTTGATTTCCATGCCGTACCATTTGCCCGATGTTCCAGCCGATTCATCATAAGAGAATGAACCCTTATTAATAAGGTACATGGAATTTCCGGTGAGCGGCTCTGCCTTGATCCACACGGACAGGCTAAAGCTC
>CAYSNA010000303.1:0-836 GCA_964432185.1 uncultured Cytophagia bacterium | reverse complement strand
GGCAAAATCGATTACACCACTATGCGGAACCAACACATAATCGTCCAGACCGTCAAAACGAAGCCCACCATTGTCAAAACCCTCCGTCCAGGGAAACTCGTCCATATTGACGAGTAAGCCGTCCAATCCATAGTCACCTTCATCGGCGGCGGTTGTTCCTTCAGTTTCATCAAACATCCAGTGCACTATCTGTCCGGACGATATTTCTGGCTTTACCGTAAATCGCCAAAGTGGACCTTCGGTTGTTCCGTTTGCATTTTTGCCGTCAATTCTCCAATAGTATTTTTTGCCTTTCTCCAGTTCGCCCGGGTTAAATTTGGATTCCAGTTGATTTGCTATAAACGGCAGCGAATTTGTTGTGCCGAAATAGATATCATAACTTTCGGCGTTTAAACTTTCCTTCCAGGACAGGGTTGGTGAAGTGACGACATAGACGGCATTATTTTCGGGTGAAGGATTGGTGACAGCCAATGGCGGTGATGTCGGACTTGGGGTTGTAATGGATACAATACGTTCGTACCCGGATACCAGACTATCATTGAATGCTGATACTCTGTAACGATAGAGCGTTAGCTCGACAAGCTCCGAATCCACATAGCTCGTCACGTTAGCACCCACCTCTGCGAGAACTTTAAAAATTCCAAACTCCCCCTCAGCCCTCTCGATCCTGAAACCGGTTTCGTCTTTAATATTTTCATCCCAGGATAGTTTCACAGTTGTATATCCCGTTAATTCGGCCGCGACATTTGTCGGCGGAGGCAGAAATGATGGAAATTCGGTTATGTTGTTAAGATAGATTTCGAGATAGGTATAGCCATCTTCACCTATATCATTCC
>CAYSNA010000302.1:0-6910 GCA_964432185.1 uncultured Cytophagia bacterium | reverse complement strand
CAATCCCTGGGCGACCGGCTGCTATTCCTCGCAGATCCGCGTCAAACAAAAACATCGTCAACTGGAAAACGACTATTTCAGCGCGGAAAAAATGTTGACCGTCGCCGCGGCGAACAAACTTTTGCAGTATCCACGTGAGGACCTTGGCGATGCCCTGCGCGATTTATTGTTTAGTCAATTTCACGATATTCTCCCAGGTTCATCCATTCAAGCCGCGGAAGAGGATGCTTTGCGACTTTTGGATCACGGTCTTGAAATCTGTTCGCGGTTGAAAACGCGCGCTTTTTTTGCCCTGGCCAGTGGCCAAGCGAAAGCGGCCGAGGGCACGATTCCGATCCTTGTTTATAATCCGCACCCATGGCCTGTCACCACCACTGTGGAGTGCGAGTTTGCCCTGGCGGATTATGGCGACAGATCAACGTTCGTGGACATCCGCTTGCAGCAGGATGGCCAGGCCGTCAATTGCCAGGTTGAGCAAGAGGCCTCCAATCTCAATGCCGAGTTTCGTAAAAAAGTCATTTTTGCGACAACTCTTAAACCGCAGCAGATGAATCGGATTGACGCCAGCCTTGCGGTTTTGCCGAACAAAGCGCCAAAGCAAAACTATTTCGAACAAGGCGATTTCCATTTCAAAACGGAAAACCTGGACATCCAAATAAATGGCCGCACCGGTCTGGTTGACAAGCTGTGCATCAACGGCATCGCCTGTGTTGGCGAACGCGCCTTTCAGCCGCTCATTATCGATGACATTGTCGATTCCTGGGCGCGATTTGAAAAACGTTTCGACCGCGTCATCGGCGCGTTTGAGCCCATGCTGCCGGAAGACGCCGCGTTGTTCTGTGATCTTCCCGTTGAAAAAATGGCGCCCATTCGCGTCATTGAGGACGGTCCCGTGCGAACCGTGGTGGAAATCCTCTACACATTTGACCGCTCGTCCATCGTCACCCATTTTAAATGTCCAAAACAGGGCACGGAAATCGAAATAAACATGCGCGTCTACTGGTTCGAAAAAACCAAAATGCTCAAACTGAGCATCCCCATGCCGCACGGCCATTACCGCTATCTTGGCCAGGTCGCCTATGGCGTTGAAGAATTGCCGACCAACGGCGATGAGGCCGTCGCGCAAAAATGGTGCGCGGTGGTGGATGACCAAAACGACATTGCCTTCACCTGCATTAACAACGGCACCTACGGCTCGGATTTTTCCGACAAGGGCCTGCACCTCACCCTGCTGCGTTCGCCGGTGTATGCGGGTGAAGAGATCGAACATATTCCGCAGGATCGTTACACGCCGCGGATGGATCAGGGAGAACGATTTTTCCGCTTCTGGTTTAACGCGGGATCGGCACAAGAACGCTTGTGGAATATAGAACGCGAAGCACTCTTGAAAAATGAGGCGCCGCTTGCGCTTTCATTTTTTCCACCCGGATTGCGCCATACCCCAGTGCCGGTTATCACGTTAGATGATTCGACCATTCAACTCGCTGCACTCAAATATGCCGAAGAATCGGATGATATTATCGTTCGGCTGTTTAATCCCACATCAGAAACTCGCGAAACGAGAGTAGGTTCTCCGCTTTTTGACATCGATCAAACCGTGCTGTTGCAGTCCTTTGAAATCTTGACCTTGCGGCTTTCCCGCAAAACCAATGCGCTAACACCGGTTAGCTTGATGGAGGCGGACATCTGAAAACAGTATAATACCACTTGGTTCTCTCGACTCTTTTGCACATGGCGTTCAACTCTCACGTTGAATTATTCTCTTCACCACACCCAAAATACGATCTGATTGATTTCGTTTGATCTTTTCACAAAAAATCGTAAATAGAAACGATTGCCAAACTGCCTTCAATCCCAGGCCCGTCTCTGACGGACAGATAAGGAGAAATCCATGCAAAATCTTAAACGAGCCACTCTTTTTGCCGGCTGTCTTTTATTATCATTATTTATTTCTCCTTTACGCGCCCAAACCAGACACCTTGTCTGGTCAGATGAATTTGAAAGCACAACGATAAATCTTGCCGATTGGAGTTTTGACCTGGGGACATCAAATGATAATATCCATTACTACACCGACCGTTCTAATAACGCCAAAATTCTCAACGGCATGTTGAACATTCTGGCGCTGAAAGAAACGTATCAGGGATTCAAATACACCTCAGCGCTTCTGAAAACCAAACACCGCGTCAACCTTCGTTATGGTCGCGTCGAAGCCAGAATCAAGCTGCCGGGCGGCAAGGGATTTGTGCCCGCCTTTTGGATGCTGCCGGACGACGATTTTTACGGATGGTGGCCAGCCAGCGGCGAGATCGATATTATGGAACATCCGACGAACCTGGTCGATCAAATTTACGGCACCGTGCATACCGGCGCCTATAACTCGTTTTCCGGATCAGGTCCTCGTGGCGGAACCGTGCGAATTGCCGATGCCGAATCCGCCTTCCACGTTTACGCCGTGGAGTGGACACCGGAGAAAATTGACTTTTTTATCGATGACGCCAAATATTTTACTTTTAGTAAAAATCACAGTGGATCGGCAACCTGGCCGTTTGATCAGCCGTTTTACATCATTCTCAATCTGGCCGTTGGCGGTGGTTGGGTTGGTGAACCGGACGGCTCTACCCCCTTTCCGGCCATTATGCAGGTGGATTACGTCCGAGTCTATCAGAATCCAGGCGATGTTGGCATTCGCGGCGATGACTTTGTTGTGGCTGAAAGCATGCAGAAAACCTATTCGGTACCGGACTTGAACGGCGCCGATTACACCTGGAGTGTCCCCAGCGGCGCCCGGATTGTTAAAGGTCAGAGCACGGCGCAGATCACTGTGGATTGGGGCTCGTTTGGCGGCAACGTGGCCTGCCGGATCAACACCACAGACGGCACGTTTGCCATCGAAAAACCGGTGGTTTTATCACTCAACCATCTTAAAAATGGCGGATTTGAAAAAGGCGTCAAATACTGGAACAAAACAGGTCCCTATCCGGCTGAGGCCGATTTTTTACTCACCACCACGCAAGTACACACTGGCGTGTCCGCGCTTTATGTTAATGTCAAAACACCCGGCGTCAATCCCTGGGATGCGCAGCTTTCGCAGCGGGACATTCAATTGCAAGCTGGTAAAAAGTATCGCGTCAGTTTTTGGGCCAGATCGGTAAATTCTGTGGATAATATTACCGCGGCCATCATTCATTCAACAAACTATACGCTGTACGCCAATCAATCCATTGCGCTCACGAATACCTGGCAGCAGTACACACTCAATTTTACCGCACCGGCAAGTGTATCGGCGTCGTTGAATATTGATCTTGGCGGCCACACCGGACAATATTATTTTGATGATTTTATGCTGGTTATGCCGGATGTGGTAAGCGCCAATCAACTGCTTAACGCCGATTTTTCCGCTGGTGAATCCCCGTGGGTATTTAACACCTTTACTCCCGCGCAAGCGACCGGCACTGTTGAAAATGGCGAGTTTGCCATAATGATCCAAAATGGCGGCGTGAATGTATGGGATATTTTTCTCGGCCAGACCAATCTTTTCATTGAAAAAGATAAAGAATACACAGTGACATTTGATGCGTATGCCTCCGGCGGTCGCACCGTATCCGCGCTGGTCGGTCGAAATTCTGATCCTTGGACCGTTTACAGCGGCAGCCAGATCATCCCTCTGACGACCGAAAAACGGACCTATTCATGCACATTTATCATGCGCGAACCCACCGATAATCAAGCTCGCCTGGGATTTGATGTCGGAACATCCACAGAGGATATTTATTTTGATAATATCTTTTTGAGTCGCGGTGCCTGGCCAAACGCGGTCTCGCGATCTCATTCTCATCAGGGACGATCTTTTCACCTGGCGCAAAATTATCCCAATCCGTTTAATTCCAGTACAAACATCGCCTATACAGTGGAAAATCCGGGACATGTTCAACTCGCCGTTTTCAACGTGCAGGGGCAGATGCTTCAACTCCTGGTGGACACGTTTCAAAATCCCGGTGACTATCAGGTGAACTGGCCTGCGGACAATTTGCCCAGCGGCATATATCTGTGCATGCTTGTCGCTGATGATTTTTCCGAGATCCGAAAACTTGTTTTACAAAAGTAGGCAGAGTTGTTCAACACCGAGTTTGGGATGAGCAGTAGTACACTGTTACATGCGGGAAGTAATGTTACGAGGATGTCGTGACTGATGAATTGAATGCCGGTTTGTGACGCTGAATCTGGACGACCCTAAAAGAAAAAAGGGGCAACTATTCAAGTTGCCCCTTTGTCATTTTTTACTTCATCAAAATCATCTTGCGCGTTTGCATAAAATTATTCGCTTCAAAACGATACAGGTAAATGCCGCTCGGCGCTTTATCACCTTT
This sequence comes from uncultured Cytophagia bacterium, assembly GCA_964432185.1. Classification (GTDB taxonomy): domain Bacteria; phylum Zhuqueibacterota; class Zhuqueibacteria; order Residuimicrobiales; family Krinioviventaceae; genus Kriniovivens. Next base: position 2,540 of record CAYSNA010000302.1, on the reverse strand, counting down.
GAAATCGGTCGCATCCCATCGATAAGAATGTGTTCCGGCTTCAAAATGACCGGCTGCTAATGTTTTCACCAGTTGTCCCGCGCTGTTATAAATACTCAGCGACGCCTCGCCCGCTTCCGGCAAAGAGAATTGAATCTCTGTTACCGGATTGAACGGATTCGGATAATTTTGGGCAAGCGAATACCCTTCCGGCAGTGAACCGAGATTATCAGGAGCATCACCATTCTCTTTACCCAGGGAACTCGGCGTAAATGCATACAGGTGCGTGCCAAGCGTGCCGCCAAGGCTCGTATAACCTGAGCCCCAGTAAACAACGCCATCAACGACGGCGGCGCCTGAATTTACTGAACCACCGCTGGCAAACGACCAGAGGATATCTCCGGTTGCAGCGTCAAACGCATACATCGTTCCTTCCTGATCGAGTGCGCCGGCAAACATGACGCCGTTGGCAACCGTTACCGCTCCCTGATTCATGGCAATGGCACCAGCGGGAGGAGCGCCCAACAAGGTTGGAAACGCCAATGTGGTACCGACGTTTTCCCATAGCACTTGACCGGTGCCTGCATCCAGTGCCGACCAAAAGCCGCCGACAATTGTTTCACCAGCTCGTGGTCCCGGACCCAAAACGTGCGGTATAAAATAGGAATTGGAAGCAGCGGTATAGATTCTCTCACCATCAGTTGCTGAACCCCACTGCAAACCGCCCATGACGCCTCCAGGATTAGCCTGGGTGCTCCAGACGACCTGACCATTATCAGGATTGAGCGCCCAATACACGCCGCTTTTTTGTCCGGCGCCAAGGAGTTCAACTTTCTTTCCTTGAACATTTGCGGTGAAAAGCGCCGGGCCCTGGCCAAAATCATAATCCGGCCCGGCCGGATCGGGACAATCTTCAGGCAGGAAAAAACAGGCTGTCGTCCAGGCATCGAATGGGATCACACTATTGGCCCATTTGATCGCGCCGGTATTCAGGTCCATCGCGACGATGGCGTCAAAATGGTTGTCTGCGCTGCCCGGAATGTTCAGAACGCGTGCTTGAATTTGTTCGGGCGATTCGCCGAGCGCCTGCCCCTCTGCAATCTCGTCCAACAGCGCTTGCGGTACGCCGTAGTTATTACCAGTGGCGACGTACACGGAACCGCGTTTTGGATCGATCACCGGCGTGCTGCCCCAGATCGCGCACCCGGTAAATCCGGAGCCCGGCGCCATGTAGGTTTTCCACTTTATTGCACCTGTATTTTTATCCAGGGCGACCAGGCTTCCCCTAAAACTAAGTTCATATCCGGGAATAATGCCGTCAGCAAGTTCTTCCAAAGATGCCACACCAACATAGATCGTATTGCCAAAAGCAACAGCTGATTGCGTCACAATCGACCATGGGTGATCATCGATTTGGGTCTGCCACAGCACATCGCCGGTATTCTTATTTAAGGAGATAACAGTTGCTCCAACGCCTTGAAAATAAGGGCCAAGTTGCGTTCCAATGATGACCTGGTTGCCTTCAATAAGCGGTGTAACGCGAGAGATATTAAAAGACTGTCCGGTAAATTCCTTAACCTGCCGGCTCCAGATCAGTTCGCCGGTTTTTGCATTTAATTTGTAAACAAACCCGCCCCAATCAGGAAAGTAAACAGCATTGCCGTCAACGGCCGGTGTGGCAGAAACATCGCCGGCCGTCGCAAATGCCCACTTGACAGCAAGGTCGCTTGCATTGGCTGGTGAAATTTTTGACTCTGTGGCAGCGTAGCGGGTGTTGTTTCGATTTTGGCCGGCGGATTGCCATTGGCCATTTCCCTGTGCCAGCAGCGCAAACGGCAAGACAACAATTGCCAAGCTGGACAAGATATAGTGCAAAAATCTATTTTTAAAAGTATTCATGGTTTCCCTTTCTCAATATTTAAATTGAACGCCAATTAGTAAAGCCGATAAAACAGAATGAGCTTTGTGTTCTCCTTATGTTGGAATGCCGTCAATGTGTTGTGCAGAGGTACTAGTGGTCATTTCTGCAGGATGATTTTCGAGAAAGGTAACAATGACACATACAATAAATTCAAAGGTTGTATGTAACAGTCGGGTATATATGCTTATTCCATATCATTTTTTAGAGAGATAATTGTTCTGTTCCTCTGTGTTGTATTTCGAATTTATGATTGATAATCTCAACGCTTATCGCTATCATATTAAAATGCAAACGGCAGTGCTTAACGGCGTAAATTTAAATCCATACGAGACACGCGATGATCGACTATAAAATTAACGCACCTCTATCGACCGATCAATTTGCCGCGCTATTGCGAGCGTCCACGCTTGGAGAACGCCGTCCGGTTGATGATATGGATTGTCTCAACGGCATGCTGGAAAACGCCGACCTCATGATTACGGCGTGGGATGAGCAGACTCTCGTTGGCGTCGCACGTTCAGTCACCGATTTTACGTACGCCTGTTATTTGTCCGATCTGGCGGTTGATGTGAACTATCAACGCCACGGCATCGGCAAAAAGTTAATCGACACGACGCAACAGCAGCTTGGTTCGCGATGC
>CAYSNA010000301.1:0-6910 GCA_964432185.1 uncultured Cytophagia bacterium | reverse complement strand
CAGTAATTTTTTACTCTCTGAAAAATGACCGGTCTCATAGAGCGCGGCACCAAGATTAGTGCCGGTTCGATCTCGTAGATAATGATTATTGATCGCTTCTGCAAGATGGTAGGCGTTTTCAAAATCATACCTGGCCAAATTGTAATTGTTGAATTCCATATAAAAGTTGCCACGTCGATTCAATGCGTCAATGAGTCGAAGCGTATCGGCGTTGTTTTTCGCCAGGATCATCGACGCGCTGTACATTTCCATTTCAGCCGAGAAACGGGACAACTGATGATATGTGTACGCCAAATCCAGTTGGATGTCAATGCGCGATCCTGCCCAGGGAGGCGATGGAACCAACATGAGCGCTTCTTGCAGATGGTAAAGCGCTTTTTGGTAGTTCGGTTGAGCTCTATAAATGTTTTTCAGAACGAGATGCGCGCGGCGGATTCGGTCAACATCGTTGATGTTTTGCGCATTATCAAGAGCCAAATTTGCATGATCCAGCGCTTTTTCATAATATGTTGCCCGATTATAGGCTTGAGCGAGCACGAGAAAAATTTCAATTTGAAACTGGATATCACCGCTTTCCGTTGCGGCGTCGATGCTTTTTTTATAAGAAATGAACGCTCTAATAAAATGACCGTCGCCAAGCAACAAGCCGCTTTCGATAAAGAGTTTGAACAAGTAAAAATCTGTCGAATTTTGGATCTGCTGCAAATGAAACCGGCATTGTTCGCTATTTGTGAAAGCATAATAAATGGCCAGGGCTTTGTTACGCTCCATGGCGGGAAGGTTTAGGGTGTTGATGACGTGCGGGACATCGATTTTATGCTGTACCGCGAACTTGGCATACTCGCTGTATAAATACGGACTGGGAAAATAGGTGATGGCGTTGCGATACAAGCTGTCCGCCGTTTGGATGTTGTCGCGTATCGCTGCCAAAGTGGCCAGGGCCCAGGTGCAGTTTCTTTGTTGCTCTTTTTGTAAAGTGCCCGACTTGAAATAGCTCTCAGCTATTTGCATTTTATCGTTTTGTAAATAGAGCAATAAAAGTTGCAGGTAGGGTCGTTCAAACTGAGGATGATTTTGAATAAATGATGTGAGCCTGTCGATCTGAATTTCGGCAGGCTCACGGGATATTTCTTGCAGCAGTGAGTAATAGGTGTGAAACAGTTCTGGATGACCTACGACATGTTCAATCGGCTCGGCACTGAGTTTTAACGCTAATCCCCCCAAAATGAATGCTACAAGTGTGCAGATATCCCGGGGTGTTTTTAGCATAAACTTGTTTCCTGTTCTGCCTCGCCGGAAAAAAGGCCGTTTTACGTTTTGCTATTCATCCGGAAAGATCTCCGGATGCGCCGTGATGTGATCGACGCCGTATTGTTTCAACGCCGCCCAGTAGGCGGATCGGTCGGTAATGGCTTCAATCTGTGAATAGGTTGGCGGAGTAAAAGCCATTTCCATCAAAACGGATTTCAAAAGCGTCATACCCGAAGTGAATTCGCTCTTTCGGGCGGTCAAATAGTCGTTCCAGCACGCATAGGTCGTCACTTTTGTTGGCGGCGGTGCCGGATCCGGTTCTTCGACTGTCGTTGCTCTTGAAATAAATTCGATGCCATTCTGCCAATTTGCAATTGCATCTGCACGAGTCATTACTTGCCCTCCCTGTAATGTAAGTAATTCGGATTATTTATAAAAGATGTTTGCGAGATTATTGCGAGTTTGTCTTTGTTTGAATGGTGGTGAGCAACTCATTCAATAACACTTTGTCTTCAGTATCAATCCCCGACTGGTCCGCTAGTACTTGTGCATCCAAGAGATGTTGTTCCGCCTCTTCCAATAGACGCTGGTCAACCGAATCCAGGCGCGTCCACTCCTTTATCCATTGAAAGTAGCCATAATCCTGTTGCTTCCAGAGCGCGGCTTTGGTCATGCCAAGACCAAGCTGCGTCTTAAATTGAACGTCAAGGACGTGCTCCGTTTGATCGGTTCTCTGGAGATCTGTGGCCACGTTGGTAAATAGAGCGAGAGCCCCGGCATAGTCTTTGTCCTGGTACGCCGAATAACCGCGTGATAGCTTGTAATCCATCATTCTTGATTCAGTGATTGGCCCACCGTAATCTCGGACTTGTGTAAGCGATCCAATACTCGATGGCAAATCAGCGATAAATTTATTCGAAATCGGCATATAGATAAGAAACGAGCAAGCGGCCAGTCCTGCAAGTACGGTTGGGAACACGAACTTTATTTTAGGCAGTCGAATTTTTCCAATGGACCGGAAGAATTCAAGGATCGTCTCAACCCATTCCGAAAAAGCGGATTTGTGTTCAAAGGCTTTTTTGCCTTCAGCTCGGATCAGCATCGTCGCTTTTTCCAAAAAGAAGACTTTGTGGTAACAGATTTCACATTCAAGCAAATGCTCTTCAAATTTTGTTCTGTCAGGCTCGGTTAATTCGCCCGCGATATATTCGGCTATGTCTCTATCTTTATTTGTGTATTTACAGTTCATTCACATCTTCCCCTAGTCAGTCACATGTATATTTGCAGCAGGATGCTAAAAATCGAAAGAAAATCTTCTTTTTTGCAGCCGCGAGCGAGTTTTTTTAGCGCGTTATACTTGGCGTCAATGACCTTTTTCTTGTCAAGCTTCAGTGTCTTGGCAATATCTTCAACCGACATATTTTCGTAAAAGCACAAGTAAAGAATATCTTTGTATAAGGATTTGAGGCGAGCCAATTTTTTTCGCAGCTGTTTTTTTTCTTCATCTGAAACTATTTCATCTATCCAACTTTTTTCCTCAACCGGATCCGTTTTCTTCTCTTCAATGGAGATCTCGGGGTTTCGCCCTTTTTTCCTAAAATATTGTCCAATTTGATAGTAGGCAATGCCGCAAATATAGCTCGCTAATGAGGTACTTTTAGAGGGATCAAAATGGCCGGCTCGGAGCGCTTTCAGCAGCGCGATTTGTACATCGGATACAATATCCTTTACGTCGTCTTGTCGTGTGTTGCGGGGCAGGCGCGACCGAACAATAAGTTCGATTGGTTTTTCATAATGTTTGAACAGAACATTTTCAGCCGATTCATCTCCTTTACTGATTTTTTCAATGAGCTTGGCGATCTCTCTGTCTGACATTTACTCTCTCCACTTCCGACGCAGAAAGAAAATAGAGAAAAAATTAACAAATAAAAATTTATTTTTCGATTTTCTCGACGTGCAGGCAAACTTGTATATGACTGTTTGGAGTGAAATCGGGGGGCGATTTCAGTCAGGAGGGACGAGGGCTTAAAGTCGCCCTCACAGTACATGTTTTTGCATCGTGATGGTCTGGATGTTGATTTTTTTCATAGTTTACTTCGATTTTCCGCCGTCACGCGCAAACATCATTTAACTGAAGGAAGGAACGGGGGGCGTGCCGACTTTCGGTTTAGGAGGGAAGACGAGGGTATCGCTGCTGCCCTCGTCTTTTAATCACGATATTTCTACACTTCCGGGCAGGAAGCCACCATATAAACGAGGGAGACGGGGTCAGCGCCGGCGGCTGAAAAATGCCGCCTTTTTTTATGCCCGCCAAAAGACAACACACCTATTTTTATCTTGCGATTCTTGTATTTTTTTCTAAATTATCCGAACTTTATAACGAACAGGATTCAATGTGTATGAACACTATAAGCCACATCCAAATGAAAAACACTGTCGCTAATGGCAACAGTCTTGGTGTGGTGCGTGTTGTCAATCCGCTCGTTATCCTGCGTGGTCCTGTGGTACTACTCGTACTAGGTCTCGTTATTATTAACCTCTTGCTCGGTTAAAAAACAACGGTGCAAGAGGCAAGCCTGAGACAAACAATCCTCCAAGAGATATTAAAGATTAAAAGGTAAATCCTCTCGCACTACAACGAGCATGTGTGTTGTTATAAAACATTTTAACTCGGTGAGGCGAAAGCATCTATGAAAAAAGAAATGACCGGCGCAGAAATGATTCTGCACGCGTTGAAAAAAGAAAATGTCGGCGCGGTTTTTGGCTATCCGGGTGGCGCCGTTCTCGTTATTTTTGACAAACTGTATAATTCGGATATCCGATTTTATCTGACGCGCCACGAACAGGGCGCCGTTCATGCAGCTGACGGCTACGCGCGTGCCTCCGGACGAGTCGGGGTTTGCCTGGCAACGTCGGGACCCGGCGCGACCAATTTGGTGACCGGCCTGGCTACGGCGTATATGGATTCCATTCCCTTGGTCGCGATTACCGGGCAAGTTCATACGCATTTGATCGGAAACGATGCCTTTCAGGAAGCTGATGTTGTCGGCATCACTCGTCCGGTCACCAAACACAATTACCTCGTCAAGTCCGTGAAAGACCTGCCGACGATTTTAAAGTCCGCCTTTTATCTGGCGCGATCGGGCCGTCCGGGTCCGGTCGTTGTTGATGTGCCCAAGGATATTCAACAGCAGATATGCCCGGTGGAGTATCCTGATAAAGTTGAAATTCGCAGTTACCGACCGACGATGAAAGGTCATCCGCAGCAAATCAAAAAAGCGGCGCAGATGATTACCGCCGCCAAACGTCCGGTTATTTATGCCGGAGGAGGTGTGGTCGCGAGTGAAGCCAGTGCCGAATTAATACAACTGGCTGATACCGCTGACATTCCTGTAACCACCACGTTGATGGGACTGGGTGTGTATCCGGAAACGACCGAGCGATCTCTGAAAATGCTTGGCATGCACGGTACGGCATATGCCAATTATGCCGTACAAAAGTGTGATTTGTTGATTGCCATTGGCGCCCGGTTTGACGACCGCGTTACCGGCAAACTGGATAAATTTGCCTCCAATGCAAAAATAATCCATATCGATATCGATCCGACATCCATTCAAAAAAATGTCAAAGTCGATTTGCCGGTTGTTGGTGATGTCAAAGTTGTACTGACCGAACTGAACAAGGTGATCGAAAAAGGAAATAATCGCATATGGATGGCCGAGATCAAAAAATGGAAAGATGAACATCCGCTTCAATACAAGGGCAGCAGTACCATCTCGCCGCAATTTGTGATTGAACAGGTTGCCGAGTTGTCGCACCGCGACGCGATCATCACCACGGAAGTCGGGCAAAACCAAATGTGGGCCGCGCAGTTTTTCAACTATATCAAACCGCGCACGTACATCTCCTCCGGTGGTTTGGGCACCATGGGCTACGGTTTTCCGGCCGCCATTGGCGCGCAAGTCGCACATCCGGACAAGCTGGTTGTCGATATCGCCGGCGACGGCAGCATCCAGATGAATATCCAGGAGATGGCGACAGCCGTGCTCTATAAAATTCCGGTCAAGATAGTTATTTTGAATAATCAATCGCTCGGCATGGTTAGACAATGGCAGGGCATATTTTACGATCGCCGATTTTCCAATACCTGTTTACGACGAGATATTGGTTGTCCGCCGCATTGCGATGGTTCAGGCGACATGTGCCCCAAAGACTATGTTCCCAATTTTGTCAAACTTGCTGAGGCTTATGGCGCCACCGGTCTTTATGCCGATAAACCGGAGGATGTGGTGCCGACGCTGAAAAAAGCGTTTGAAACGCCGGGTCCGGTCATCGTTGAATTTAAAATTAATGAAGAAGAAAATGTGTATCCCATGGTGCCCGCTGGAGCGCCAATTGATCAAATGATAAAAGGAATGGCCTAATGAGACATATCATAAATCTGGAAGTTGAGAACCACTCGGGTGTCCTGGCCCGCATTGCCGGACTGTTCAGCGCGCGTGGTTTTAACATTGAAAGTTTATCCGTCGCACATGCCGAAGAGGATGACATCTCGCGCATGACGCTTGCGGTTCGCGGCGACGATGCGATCATCGAACAAATTAACAAACAGCTTAACAAGTTGATCGACGTCATTCGAGTCATCGACATTACGGCTAATTATTATGTTGGGCGCGAGCTGGTGCTGGTGCGCGTCAATTGCCCGCCGAACAAACGCGGCGACATTCAACAGGTGAACGAAATTTTCGGCGCCAAAGTCGTTGATATCAGTTCGAAAAACATGACCATGGAAATGGTCGGATCGGAAGAAAAAGTGGAGGCCTTTATGGAGACCATGCGGCCGTTCGGCATTCAGGAAGTCGCGCGCACCGGTCCCATCGCCATGCTGCGCGAATTTAAAAAGAAATCCTAAGGTCGATTAAAAATGTCGCGACAAATTGGAGATTTGCTCCGTCGCATTTTTAATCTTTAATTTTAATTCCTAACAAAAGGGAGTTTTGAAATGAAATTATACTATGATAATGATGCAAACCTCGATCACTTGAAAGGCAAAACCGTTGCGATTATCGGGTACGGCAGTCAGGGCCACGCCCACGCCCTCAACCTTACCGAAAGCGGCGTGAACGTTGTTGTCGGTTTGAACGCCGGCAATCCGGACATCAAAAAAGCGCAGGACGCCGGTTTGACGGTTTTGCTGAACGACGACGCGGCAAAAAAGGCCGACATCATTATGATTCTTGTTCCGGATCAAATTCAACCTGTTGTTTATGAAAATGACATCGCCCCGAATTTGAAAGCCGGCAACGTTCTGGCGTTTGCACATGGTTTTAATATTCATTATAACCAGATCGTTCCACCGGCCCATGTTGACGTCATCATGATCGCGCCAAAAGGCCCAGGTCACCTGGTTCGTCGTCAGTATCAGCAGGGCTCCGGCGTGCCGGCGCTGATCGCCGTGCATCAGAATGCCAGCGGCAATGCGAAGGACATCGCACTGGCGTATGCCAAGGGAATTGGCGGCACGCGCGCGGGCGTTATCGAAACCACCTATAAAGAAGAAACGGAAACCGATCTTTTTGGTGAACAGGCCGTGCTCTGCGGCGGCATCACCGAGCTGATCCGAGCCGGATTTGATACCCTTGTCGACGCCGGCTACCAA
>CAYSNA010000300.1:349-6919 GCA_964432185.1 uncultured Cytophagia bacterium | reverse complement strand
TTCACAAAGATCGTCACTTCACCGGCATGCGTTTTCATCACCTCACCCTGAATGCCGATGATGTCGCCGATATCCAAAAGTTTGAACAGCGTATACGTCTCTTCGCCGACGGCATCAATTCGCACATAAGATTGAATTCGAGCTGTGGCGTCCATAATATGCAAGAATGAGGCCTTGCCCATTTTGCGGATGGACATGATGCGGCCGGCCAGCGAAACGGATTTATTTTCAAAAGTATCAAAATCGTTCAAAATCTCGATGGCATCATTCGATTTTTGGAAACTGTATGTGAATGGATTGACTCCCGATGCTTTAATCTGCGCTAGTTTCTCGCGGCGCACTTTCATCACTTCTGAGAGGTCTTGTATCTGATTTTGTTCTTCACTCATTTATTCTTATCTCCAAATCATTAATTCACGTCATTGCGAAGGATCCCGCGCTTTTTGCGGGCGACTGAAGCGATCTCCGAAAAAATTTGATCTCTTGAAGATCGCCACGCTCGCGTTGCTCGCGATGACTTATTGCATCAAATACGCTTCTATAAAATCATTTATGTCACCGTCCATCACATTGTTGATGTTGCTGGTCTCATGTCCGGTGCGGTGATCCTTGACCATATTGTACGGATGAAAAACATAAGAGCGGATTTGGCTGCCCCAGCCAATGTCCTTTTTGGTATTTTCCAGTTTATCCATCTTGGCTTTTTCTTCGTCCAGTTGTTTCTGATAAAGCTGTGACATCAACATTTTCATCGCCGAATCTTTATTTCGGTGCTGGGAGCGTTCATTTTGACACTGCGTCACGATCCCCGTAGGAATATGCGTGATACGTACCGCGGAACTGGTTTTGTTGACGTGCTGGCCGCCGGCGCCGCTGGCACGATAAGTGTCAATGCGCAAGTCTTTTTCATCCACCTCAATTTCAATCGTATTGTCAATTTCCGGATAAATAAACACCGACGCGAACGAGGTGTGCCGGCGTTTGTTGGCATCAAAGGGCGAAATGCGCACCAACCGGTGCACGCCGGCCTCGGCCTTGAGATAACCGTAGGCGTAATTGCCAGTGACCTCAATGGTAACGCTCTTGATCCCCGCCTCGTCACCGGATTGAAAATCGAGAATCTCGCCTTTGAATCCCTGTCGTTCGATCCAGCGCTGATACATGCGCATGAGCATCTGCGCCCAATCCTGCGACTCGGTGCCGCCGGCGCCGGGATGGATGGTCAAAATGGCATTTTTTGAATCCTCAATATTGCCAAGCATTTTTTGGAATTCGAGCTTGGCCACTTTGGTTTCCAACGCCTCAACATCTTTGGCGATCTCATCGGCGACGCTGGTATCGGCCTCTTCTTCGGCGAGCATTAACAATTCGTCGCAATTGGTCAAGGTATTCTTTACCTTGGTCCAGGCGGCGACAAGATCTTTGCGCGTGCTGATCTCGCGCATAATGCCCTGGGCTTTTTCGTTATCGTTCCAAAATCCCCCTTTTTGCGATTGAACTTCGAGCTCGGCTATCTCTTTTTCTTTTGTGTCAAGGTCAAAGGTACCTCCGAAGGTTGCTGACGCGTTCCTTCAGGTCCGTCAATTGTACTTTTATATCGTCAAACATTTTTTCACCACAAAATTAAGTTTTGCAAACGCCAAATATAGTGTAATTTTACTAAAGAATCAAGGAGAGAAGGTGTTGATAAAAAAGGGATTAAAGTGGAATGGATTAATCCCGCACTGCAATTAATAAACGTCTTCAAGAAAGATGATAAATTTAGAATTAAACAAACAAATAGTTTACATCTGTCGGGAATTTTGTTATTTTTATGTAATCTGCATTTTGGAATTGCAAATGGCATTTCTGTAACAAGTGAAACCTCTCTTCTTTCACGTCTCACAAAAATCTGGAGGACACAACGGTGTTCAAAAAACTATCTTTTGCCATTGTTTTACTGGGTTTATGTTTCGCTCTTTTACAATGCACATCAAAGCCCGATTACAGCAACGCTAGGCCGTGGTTTAATCCGACACTGGACATCGAAACACGCCTTGATAGCCTCATTTCAGAAATGACGCTGGACGAAAAAGTCGGGCAGATGATGGATGATGCGCCGGCTATTGAACGCCTTGGCGTGCCGCCATACGGTTGGTGGAACGAATGTTTACACGGCGTCGCGCGTTCCGGCTTGGCCACGGTGTTTCCGCAAGCCATTGGACTGGCTGCCATGTGGGATGAGGATCAGATGCTGCGCCTGGCGACCGTCATCTCGGATGAAGCGCGCGCCAAACATCATGACTATCTCCGCAAGGGCAAACACGGCATTTATCAGGGTCTCACGTTCTGGACGCCGAATATCAATATTTTCCGCGATCCTCGCTGGGGACGCGGCATGGAAACCTACGGCGAAGATCCGTATCTCACCGGTCGCCTCGGCGTCAATTTTGTCAGAGGCATTCAGGGTGATGATCCCGATTACCTCAAGGCGGTTGCCACGGTCAAGCATTATGCCGTTCACAGCGGCCCGGAACCGGAACGTCACAGTTTTAATGCTGTTATTAACGATCGTGATCTTCGTTTGACCTATCTCGAACATTTCCGCATGACCGTTATGGAGTCGAACGCCTACTCGGTCATGTGTGCCTATAATCGCTATAACGGCGAAGCATGCTGCGGCAGCGATCGACTGCAAAATCAGATTTTACGCGATGAATGGGGATTTGAAGGCTACATCGTTTCGGACTGCGGCGCGGTGAGTGATATTTACCGTTTCCACAAAATTGTTGAAACCCAGCCGGAAGCTGCCGCTCTGGCCGTCAAAGCCGGCACAGATTTGAACTGCGGCCGCACCTATCGTGGTTTGATCGACGCTGTTGAAGAAGGATTAATTACCGAAGAAGAAATCGACGTTGCTGTTCGCCGTCTGTTTCGCGCGCGCATGAAACTTGGCATGTTCGATCCGCCGGAGATCGTCAAATACGCGCAAATTCCATACTCTGTCCTCGACAGCAAAGAGAACCAGGCCGTGGCGCTGGAAACCGCGCGCAAGTCCATGGTGCTCCTAAAAAATGAAAATGGCACGTTGCCGTTTGCCAAAAATCTCAAAGTCGCGGTTATTGGTCCCAATGCCAACGATGTGGAAGTGCTGCTCGGCAACTACAACGGTATTCCGTCCAATCCAATCACCCCGCTCCAGGGCATCCAGGACAAACTGGGTGCGGAGAACGTCATTTACGCACTGGGATGCGAGTGGGCGGAAAACTTGCCGGTCTTTGAAGTCATTCCGAATTCAGCCTTAAAAACACCGGATGGGCAGCCCGGATTAAAAGCCGAAATTTTCAACAACAATAAATTTGAAGGTGAGCCAGTGGCCACCCAGGTCGATGACATCATCGACTTCAACTGGTGGGACGGCGCGCCGATCGACACACTGGACGCCGACAATTTTGGCGTGCGCTGGACCGGAAAACTTGTGCCGCCCAAGGATGGCTGGTATGTCCTGGGCGCCGAAGGGCTCAGCGCGTTCAAATTAAATTTTGAAGGAAAACAACTCTTGAGATTTAACGGCGTGCATCACGCGAACAAAGTCTATGAAGAAGTCGTGCTCAAAGCCGGTCAAGAATATGAACTTGAGATTGATTTCTGGGATTTTCATGGCGATGCGACAATGAAGCTCCTGTGGTCCACTCCGGATCATGATTACAAGGCTGAGGCCCTTGCCGCGGTTGACCAGGCAGATGCCGTCGTTTTGTGCATGGGATTGTCGCCGCGGCTCGAAGGCGAAGAGATGCGCGTCGAAGTCGAGGGATTCAAGGGCGGCGATCGTCTTACGCTTGACTTGCCGAAAATCCAGGAGGATCTAATGCAAGCGGTGATGGCAAAAGGCAAACCTGCCGCGCTTGTTTTATTGAACGGCTCTGCCGTGTCCGTCAACTGGGCGGATGACAACATTCCGGCGATTCTTGAAGCATGGTATCCCGGCCAGGCTGCCGGCACGGCCATCGCCGATGTGCTGTTCGGCGATTACAATCCCGGCGGCCGTTTACCGGTGACGTTCTACAAGTCTGTCGATCAACTGCCGCCATTTGAAGAATACAATATGGTGGGTCAAACCTATCGATATTTTCAGGGTGAGCCGCTCTACCCATTCGGTCATGGTTTGAGTTTCACCACGTTTGAATACAGCGCTCTTCAACTGCCCGAATCCGTCAAGGGTGATGAGCCAATCAATGTGGCTGTCACGGTGAAAAATAGCGGAGAGCGTGCCGGCGACGAAGTCGTGCAGCTGTATGTGTCCGATGTTGAAGCATCAGTCCCGATGCCGGTCCGTTCGCTGCAAGGCTTCAAACGGATTTCCCTCAAACCGGGTGAAGAGAAAAATGTAACATTTACGCTGACGCCCTACCAACTGTCGCTCCTGGACAAAGATTACAAACGCGTTGTTGAGCCCGGTGTTTTCAATATTTACGTTGGTGGCTCGCAGCCCGGCAATGAAAAAGCCGTCACGACAGGCGGCGTTGCAAAAGAAATCAACGTTACCAGTATCGCCTATTTGGAATAATTCCTCGACAAACGCTGTCGGGGCTCCAATCCCTGACAGCGATAATATTTTTCACTTTTTACACACGAAGCATATATGAATCCAATTATCGACCTACGCAGCGACACCCTCACCAAACCGACGCCGGCTATGCGGCAAGCGATGGCCAATGCGCCTGTCGGCGATGATGTTTTTGGTGAAGATCCGACCGTTAATAAATTGCAAAAAAGAATCGCCGACATGTGCGGCAAGGAAGCGGCGCTGTTCGTCCCCAGCGGCACCATGAGCAATCAAATCGCCATAAATACGCACACCCAACCGGGCGACGAGGTGATTTGCGATTACAACTGTCACATTTTTAATTATGAAGGCGGCGGCCCGGCGCTGCTCTCCGGCGTGCAAATTCATCCGTTGTTGGGAAAACGTGGAATCATCACATCGGAACAAATTAAAGCCGCCATTCGTCCTGATGACCATCACTTTGCGCAAACAAAATTAATCGAGCTGGAAAATACGCATAACCGCGGCGGCGGCTCGATTTTTCCGCTCGATGAAATTCATCGCATTCGTCGCGTCGCGGATGAACATTACCTGTTCATGCATTTGGATGGCGCGCGATTGTGGAATGCGCATGTTGCAACCGGCATCTCTTTTCGTGATTGGTGTGCGCCATTTGAGTCAATTTCTCTCTGCTTTTCCAAAGGACTCGGCGCGCCGATCGGTTCAATCCTGGTCGGCTCAAAAGAGTTCATTAACAGGGCGCATCGTTATCGAAAAATTTATGGCGGCGGCATGCGGCAAGTCGGCATTCTTGCAGCCGCTGCGTTGTATGCATTGGATCATCATATTGATCGGCTAGATGAGGATCACAAACGCGCGCGTCAATTGGGCGTGGTCTTTAGCGAACTCGGTGCAACCGTCGATTTTGAAGCAACGCAAACCAATATTGTTATTGCCGATTTTGCATCCCTCAGCCGCACCTCCGCCGACGTCCACGCGGAACTGACAAAAAACGGTTTACTCGGCATCACTGTTTCTCCAACGCGAATGCGTTTTGTCACTCATCTGGACGTGGACGATGATTCGATAAAACGCGCGGAACTCATTCTTCAACAAGTCCTTGGATGAAATAGTTTGGAACTTTTTTATGGTAAAAGCATCAAAAGAGAGCGCAAAATTAGTGGAATAAATTGACTTTCAAGAGTAATTTTATTACATTGCTTGATGCCTGTTTTATTCATTTTCCGCACTCGACCCCTACTTTCCTAATAATAGGCATTCAACTTTTTTTCGAAATAGTTTAGCCGAGTGCAAATACGATTTTTGCAGAAATAATTACGCTGCATTTTGTGTAGTATAGATTAAAAATCAGCCTCATTGCTTAATTAATCAGAAGGATGTGACAAACGCAATCCATGAACAAGAAGGCTAAAAAACAAAAAGAAGTACGAACCAAAGAATCCATTGAAAAGTACCTCGAAGAGATCGGTAATTTTTCGCCATTGCCACCGGAGAAAGAAATTGAGCTCGCCTATAAAATTCACGAGGGCGATTCGGTCGCGCTCGAGGAACTGGTCAAGGCCAATCTCAGGTTTGTCATCAGTGTTGCGAAAGAATACCAGGGACAAGGATTGCCGCTGCAAGATTTGATCAGCGAGGGCAACCTGGGCCTCATCAAGGCAGCGCAACGATTTGACGAAACCCGTGGATTCAAGTTTATTTCGTACGCGGTCTGGTGGATTCGCCAATCGATATTGCAGGCGTTGGCCGAGCAATCCCGCGTTGTGCGTTTGCCATTGAACCGCGTCGGCGCCATCAATAAAGTTGGGCGTGCCCTTGAATCCCTCGAAAAAGAGTTTGGCCGCGAACCCAGCATGGGTGAAATCGCAGACAAAATGGAAATGAGTTCGTTCGATGTTGCCGATGTCATCAAAACGTCGGCTCGGCACCTGTCACTGGACGAGCCGTTTAAGGAAGATGAAGGCAACAGTCTGTTGGATGTGTTGGAGAGTGATCGGTACCAACCGCCAGACGGCAAGTTGATG
>CAYSNA010000300.1:0-339 GCA_964432185.1 uncultured Cytophagia bacterium | reverse complement strand
CTCCGAGAAGAGATTGAAAAAGTGCTGCACACGCTCAAACCACGCGAAGCGGAAATCGTCAAACTTTATTTTGGTTTGGACGGCGATCGCCCGCTAACACTTGAAGAAATCGGTGAATACTTTGAACTGACTCGCGAACGCGTACGTCAGATCAAGGAAAAAGCGCTGCGCCGCCTGCGGCACCGATCAAGATTGGATCCATTACGAAAATATCTTGGTTAACCTTTCAGCCCTTGTTTTTTACAAGGGCTTTTTTGTTTTCGGTTGACTATCTCGCCAATTTGATTATCTTAATTTACATTCACCAAAACGGGATAATCATGAAAAAATCTTTAGCAT
>CAYSNA010000299.1:0-6920 GCA_964432185.1 uncultured Cytophagia bacterium | reverse complement strand
CTGAAGTGCTGTAGATGAACTGACCCAGCAAATACGGTTTGCGTGCCACCTCGCGGGTATATTCAAAACCGCCCATCCAGCCAAGGCCGAGCGCGACCAGGATGATGGTGAGAAGAGCTTGCAGGCCGCGTCCAACTCTGAGACTGATGAGCACGCCGCCAATAAAAATGACCACCGTCGCGATCAGCATGACATTCACCGCGGATGTAACCTGGGGATTCGTGCCGAACGAGACCGCGCGCACATCGGCTGGAATGGAAAAATAGTACCAGATGCCGAAAATGACCATAAACGGGATGGAAAAAAGCAGCCATTTTGAGCAATATCGGATGAGTGTGACTCGAAGATTTTTATCGTTTTGAAAAACCGCCGTGACGTAGCCAAACAATCCTGCGACCATAGCGGTTACGGCGGTCCGGAAAAACAGTTGCGAAAAATAAGTCGGATTAAAAAAGCCGTGCCAGAAATTGCTCGTTTCCAGCCACCTGCCGGGCGTCAGCATGAACGCCAAAATGCCGTTGATAATCACCAGGCTGAGCCAGGCAAAAAGAAAATAAAAGAACGCCAGCGTGTGACGGGATTTTTCATCCAGTTTGCTAAAATTATAGTGATAGAGCAAGAGCGCGACAATTTCGCCAACAAAAAAGACCCATTCGATGGCCCAGCCAAATACAAAAGAATGGATGAGCGTGGATGTCGCCGCTGGATTGACCAGCGCAATGATGAACCAAATGCCGACGCCCGTCACGCCGCCGAACACCATGGTGACGAGCAAAAAGAACCAGGTGTGTTTTTTGACGTAATTGAGCAGCGCCGGATTTTTGTCGCGCGAGGCCTTCAAGTCGGTCAGCCAGATGAACGCGCCGCCGCCGACCGCAAGATGCGAGATGTAAACATGTAAAACGGCAATGAGCGCAATCAGGCTGCCGCCGCCTATCGTCGGTAATTCCCAAATCGGATAATTCATGATGTCGCCCTCCCGTTTTGCGCAGGTGCCTTCATGACAAGTTTAACCATGTAAAAAACAACGCCGAGTCCAATGGCCAGCACAACGAGGAACAAAGCCAGTATGCCATATTGCGGCGTCAATTCGAGTGATTTCAGTGAAAAGACATCCTCCAAATACAGCGCGCGCACATTGGATCGATTGATGACCATCAGCAACATAATGGCGAGCAGATGGTAAAGTGTGATGTTCAGTTTACCGCGAAATGCGGTATAGATGACGCTGAGCGCCAATAAAATGCCAAGCGCCAGTGTAATTGTGTGGATCAGGTCGCCACCCATAAACGACATCATGATATCCCTGGGCAAGGCGATGAGAAACCACAAACCGACGAGCACCTGCACGCACGTCGCCCAGGCGAAAATCTTTAATCCGCTTTTGACACCGCCTTTAGCTCCTTTTTTGGCGCGAAAGTTTTGCACCAGCGCGAGGAACAGTCCGCCAATGGCAATAGAGGCGGTGAGAAAATGCAGGTAACGCGGCCAGAAAATGGGATCGCCCGTATTTAAAATGGTACCGCCGCGGTTGGCAAAATAGGCGTTCCATTTGTCCGGCATGAGCATCAATGTCATATTGTTGACAAAAGCAAAACCGATGTAGAGCAGAATACCCGTGGACACGAAAAGCGAAACAACGGACAGGATCGGCGCTTTGTCACTCAAACGCACGTGCATGTAACCGGCGTAATATGCCAGAATGAGGAGCGGGATGACAATGATCCAATAGACCGCCATCAGCACGGAGCTGGTGTACATAAAGTGGCCATAAATGACTTGCAAAAACAGTAACGCCGCCACGCCAAGGTTGATGCCAAAGGCAAACAATCCCATGGATTTGACCGCCACGTTGGATGACAGACTCTCCTGCAGTGGGCCCTTTTTGCCGAAAAGGCGGTTGACGAGCAAAATGATGCTGCTGCCAAGCAGGGTGTTAATCACCAAAATGTGCAGCATAAACATCACAATGCCCAACAGCCAAAACAGCCATGCCGGCGCAGGAATGGTGTCCGGAGTTGGAACGAGGGGATTCATACGAGGCTCCTCTATTTGTGAATAGGTGAAGTATTGATTGTTTGCAAAAGACGACACGGAGTGGCGTCGAGAATTCACCGAGCACGAAGGAAGCAAAAAACTCTGGCCATCCGTATCTGCTCGGTGCGTCTGGCTCTATCAGCTTTTATTTTGTCGTAACAGAATAATCGAGATCACAAACAGTAAAATGAGAAAACCGAGTATGCCGGTTTCGATCATGTGGTGATTAAATTTTTCCGGCACATGCGCGCCTTCAACGCTGATGACAAGAATTCGCCGAATAGCGGCGATGAGCCCGACAATGAGAAAGGGTTCGGCGCACAGCGAATGCGATTTAAGCGACACACGGACGGTATATAAAATTTCGACGATCATGAGGGTGAGGAGCATACGATCCAGCACATGCAGCGCGGCTTTGACATGATCGGCATCGCCGAGGTGATGCCAAAGACCTGACACGGAATATAGTAACAGCAGAGCCGCCGTGAACAAGAGGAGCACTCCAATGACGACATAAATGACATCTTCGCCATATTTCAGGTAGTGATCCACGCGCTCTCGAAAGGTCATTGTGCGTCCCCTTATGTTGATCGCAGAACTGGTCGAGCTGTCGAAAATAATTTATGTTTTCGCTGAATAAATGCAACTGAAATATGGGCTTCTTTCTATATTTGATTATATAGTTTTAGTGGCATGTGAATAGGCGAGTCATGATAAAGAAAAATTATTGTTTGATCCAATCGAAAGGAATGTACAGGTTTCGGCATGGGTAAGAGAAGAGACCGATACTGGTGGATCATCCTCCGGAGAATTTTACCGTAACCCCCAATTCGCGCAAAACCGCAGCGACTTTGTCACGGTGTTCCCCTTGAATTTCTATGCGTCCCTGTTTGGCTGTGCCGCCAGTGCCGAGTTTTTGTTTGATGATTTTCGCGATATCCGCCAAATGCATGGGATTGACCTTCAACCCTTCTACAACGGTTACGCTTTTGCCTTTACGACCTTTTCGGTCGATTAGAATTTTAGCGCTCTGGCCGGCCAGCGGGGCATCCTCAACAAGGTCGCATTGGCAGTCGTAGCGGCCGCATACGGGGCATTTCTGTTTGGTCGAATCCGTAGAGTAAACCAGATTTGAGTTTTTTACCATTCCTTACCCTTCAAATCGTTTAGGTCCGGCCAGGCGCCTTTGCCGTGACAAGCGTTTGGCCGAACCGTCAGCATCAAAATTAATTTTCGACTTTGATATACTCTTTTTTCACCCAGCCGGTTTTTTGCGCGTGAATCTGATACCAGCCGTTTTCTTCTTTGAGAATGATCACTTTGGTGCCGTATGTCAGAGGCGCGGAAATCGTCTCGGCATTGTACGCGGGCGCGGAGCGAAAATTGAGACTTGACGCCGTGACAGTGCCGATTTTCTGAGTCGTCGATAAACCGGCGCCGGCTCCTTCGTCGGGTTGTGCTTCTCCGCCATCGAGGCTGCGGTCCTCCAGCAGCAGTCCGCGCAATTTGTCCAACGGAAATGCCGGGCCCGGATCAACCTTGCGTCCCGGAGAGATTTCCTCGTGTCCGACAATCGTTTTGATGCCATATTTATCGCGCAGCTCCCGGCACACGTCAAAGACGACTTTTATCTGTTTTTCCGAATACTCGTGCCAGTAAGCGGGCGAGGATTGGTTTCGGTGCGTCCCGTAAAAAACATCATCCGGTGAAATTTTACTGCCAAACCAGGTTTTGTAAATGTCGCCATTTTTCGTCAACAGACCGGCGTTGTCAATTTCAATGCCGATGGAATATTTGTTGAGTCCGGAACGGCCGTCCCACTCGCTCGTTCCGGCATGCCAGGCTATTTTGTTAAACGGCACGATTTGCACAATTTTCCCGTCTCGGCCAATGACAAGATGCGCCGACGCTTTTATGTTCGGATCACGCAAGGTCGAAACTGCGCTTTCCAAAGAGCGGGCCGCCGTGTAATGCACGACTATTGTATCCGGCAGACCTTCAGCAAAAACACCACTGTCTTTGTTTGATGTGGTCAGATACTCCACATCCTCGCCGCTCAGGATATGTCGGTTTATTTTGTATGCCATAATGCTCCCTTTTCCTCATTTTTTAGAAGAATAATTAGATAAATATACATGAAACAACGGAAAATGGCCAAATGAAAGTCCATATTTTCAAAAAAAATATAAAAAATCTGTAAGGATTGTCAGAGTGAACCGACCAATTGGACAATGAAAATTTAGTGAAATTTTCGCCAAAAACCATCTGTTAAGGTTCTCCACGATAAATAGGAGTGAAGAATGAAAAACATACTGATTTTATGTGTGGCGATTTTGATTTTTTCCATACCCGCCGTTGCCCAAACTGTGCAGGTTGGCGATGAAGCGCCGCAATTTGCCGGGACCACTTTTTACGGAAATAATTTTTCCCTGCATGATACGGCCGAAGATTCTATCGTCGTCATCTATTTTATGGGCTATTCCTGAGGCATCTGCAAAGGACACGCTCCTCAGGTTGAGGAGAATATATATCAAAAATATCGTCCCCACGGCGTCAAGGTGTTTGGTGTTGATGTGTGGGATGGCTCAACAACACAGTTGAACAGCATTTTTATTCAGCCCACCGGTAGTACGTATGATTTCTTTCCGCAGGCCAGCGGCGTCGGAATTCTTTATGGTCTGGGAGTGCACAGCTTTGTCGTTGTTGGACTGGAAAAAAAAATAAAATACGTGGCGCGAAATTACAACGAAAGGGAATTACAGGGTGTCCTGGATACCTTGACGTCGACGCCGGGTGAAAAGCCAAAGGCCATTCCTTTTGATTTTTATGTGCGTCAAAATTATCCGAATCCCTTTAATCCGTCCACGACCATCGAGTTTGAAGTTCGCCTGAGTCAGGCCGCTCATGCCGATGTGACGGTGTACGACGTGACCGGACAAAAAATCAAGACTCTTTTTTCGCAAAAGGTCTCCAGCGGATTTTATACCGTGGAGTGGGACGGCAGAAACGAGCGGGGCGATCTCGTACCCTCGGGCGTTTATCTATATACCTTAAACCTGCCCGATGCTCGTGAGACAAAAATAATGACACTTGTTAGATAGGATTATCAAGCACACATGAAAATTTTAATGATAATTTTTAGCGCGCTCCTCCTGTTGAGCGCGCTTGCATTCGCCGAGGTGGAGTCGTTTTCGTTACGAAATCTCGACGGCGATCTGGTTAGCTCTGACGAATTTATCGGCAAAGGGCCGGTGCTGCTGGATTTTTGGGCCACGTGGTGCAAACCGTGCCTGAAAAATCTGCCCAAGCTGGAAAAGATATATCAGGAGTATGCTGAAAAAGGTTTGACCGTTCTGGCGATCAATGAAGACGGCACAAGAAGTTTATCCAAGGTGGAACCGTTGGTGAATTCGCTTGGCCTGACGTTTCCGGTGTTGATCGACGAAGATCGCGAAATCATGCGGCTTTATGACGTCAACGGTTTGCCGACAAGTATTTTGATCGATAAAAATAAACAAATCGTCCTCACCTTGCGCGGCTATCGGCCGGGTGATGAGCAGGACTTGAAGCAAAAACTTGACGAACTGCTCGGTGGGTCGGCCAAATGAAAAAAAGTCTGGTTCTCTTCTTCTGGATTGTTCCCCTGGCCGTCTGGGCGCAACTGTCGGTGAAAAATCTGGCCGAATTTCAGTTGGGCAATTTGCCGGACAAGCAGCCGAACAATTTATCGACATTGTATAATCAATTTGATCTGCAATATCGGCAAGAAAAAACCACCGTTGGTATTCGTCTGGAAAATTTTCAGTCAACTGATGCTGATCGCTCGTTTGGTCAAATGTCGCAGCGTTATTTTCAGTGGCAGGATGGCGCGATTAAAATCCGGCTCGGCAATTTTTACAATACCATTGGACGCGGTTTAATTATGCGCACCTTTGAGTTGCCGAACATTATTTTCGAACAGCGGCAGTTTCGTCGCCGCTACGGCTATTACCGCGATACGGACGGCGTTCTGGCGCAGGGCACGTGGAAGCGTTTTGAATTCTCGGCATTTTACGGCCAGCCGCTGAATGAAACGCTGCCTCCGGGGCTGGAAGAAACGCGGCGCAGCGGCATCGTGCAGGGCGGTCAGGTCAAGGGCCGACCATTGACGTGGCTTGGTCTCGGCGTCGGTTTTGTTCGGGCCGATATTGAGCGCGCTCCGATCCCCAAAAACGAAATGGGAACGGTTTTTGTCGATCTCAATCTCTCGCAGCCGCTGCGGCAGGCCGGATTGGAGCGTTCTTCTTTTAAAATTTATGCAGAACATGCTCGCTCAAATGCTCAGCCGAGTAATTTTGCAGCAGCCGAAACGAGCACACCACACGCCTCATATTTGAGCGCCAACTTTTCGTACAAGCGCCTGGGAGTGAGCGCCGAGTACAAAGATTATAACGCATTTGAAAACACCGTCAATGTGCCGCCGCTCGGCTATCTGGAGCACAGCTACTATTTGCTCAACCGGGTGACGCACGAGTTGCTGGCGGAAAATGAAAAAGGCTATCAATTTGAATTCACATATCGCCTCAGCGATGCTCTTTTTCTTCTCTTCAATACCGCACATGCGGTGAACGATCTCTATTCGATTAAATACGAGTTTGATGAAAAGATGGGCGAGGCGACTTTTTTATTGAGCGATTCGTGGAGCGGCAAGGTTTTTTACAATCAATCGTCCGATGAATTGCGCAGCGAACTGCAGCGGCACACCGGCGGAATCAATCTGGACTGGACGTTTTATCAGAATTATTCGCTGTCGCTCGACGCGCAACATCAACAGATTGATAGGGGATTTGCGTCGACAGTGACAGAGAAATTTGACAACAGCTTTCTGGCGCTCACTTTGTCGA
>CAYSNA010000298.1:0-6930 GCA_964432185.1 uncultured Cytophagia bacterium | reverse complement strand
AGCTATTCGGCAATACAACAGCAACGCGTGTCGTCACAACCATTGGTACGGAACAGGAGTATTTTCTTGTTGATAAAGCTTTTTACAATCTGAGACCCGATTTGCTCTATACCGGTCGCACGCTTTTAGGAGCTGAACCGCCAAAAGGTCAGCAGCAGGAAGATCACTATTTTGGTTCGATCAAAGAACGTGTTCTGGCTTTCATGCAAGATGTCGAAACGGAACTTTACAAACTGGGTGTGCCGGCCAAGACTCGTCACAACGAAGTGGCGCCGCATCAGTTTGAAATCGCGCCAATTTATGGCGAGGCCAATGTTGGATCAGATCGCAATCAGATCACCATGGAAGTGCTGAAAAAAATGGGCAATCGCCATGGTCTGGCCGTGCTGCTGCACGAAAAACCGTTCGCGCTAGTTAACGGCAGCGGCAAGCACAACAACTGGTCCATGGAAGATTCGGACGGCAACAACCTGCTCGATCCCGGAAAAACACCGGAAGCCAACCTGCAGTTCCTCGTTTTTCTGGTGTCGACATTGCGCGCGGTGCACAAATATGGCGATCTGCTGCGCATGTCCATTGCGTCCGCCGGAAACGATCATCGACTTGGCGCCAACGAAGCACCGCCGGCTATCATTTCGGTTTTCCTTGGCGAACAACTCAGCCGCATTCTCGATGAAATAAAGGACGGCAAAGTGGCCAGCGCCAGCAATGCCGAAATCATCGACCTGGGTCTCGGCAAACTGCCGTCGATTTTGCGCGATTATACGGACCGGAACCGCACATCGCCGTTTGCGTTCACGGGACAGAAATTCGAATTCCGTGCCGTCGGCTCGTCCGCATCCGTTGCCATGCCGAACACCGTTTTGAGTGCAGCGGTGGCCGACTCGATTTCCGTACTGACGGACGAGATTGAACATCTGGCCAAGAGCGGCGCCGAACTGAACGAGGCGACGCTTCAGGTATTGCGCAAATATATCAAAGAGACGGAACCGATTCGTTTTGAAGGCAATAATTACAGCGACGAGTGGGCGCAGGAAGCCGAGAGACGCGGTCTGCCGAATATCAAACGGTCCGCCGCGGCGCTCGACGCCTTTGTCGATACCAAGAATACGGAAATGCTGATCAAGCAAGACGTTTTCACCGAACGCGAGATTTTCTCCCGCTACAACATCAAGCTCGAACAGTATATCAAGGTTTTAGAAATTGAAGCGGATACATTCTGCGATCTCATCGATACGCGCATCATTCCGGCGGCCATCAGCTACCAGGAACAATTGCTCAATGTCGTGTCGCAGATGAAAGCGCTCAAGAGCTATATTTCCGATACCGGCCTGGATTACGAAAAGGATTTGCTCGAACGCGTCAACGCGCGTATTGCCAAACTCTACACCGGATCACAGGCCATCAAGAATGCTGTCCATAAAGCCGAAGAGATTGATGAGCTGCCCAAGAAAGCCAAATATTTCAGCGACAATGTCGTTGATCTGATGGCGGAGGTCAGAACATCGGCTGATGAGCTGGAAGGCATCATTCCCGACGATTTATGGCCGTTGCCGAAATATTCGGAAATGTTGTTTGTGATGTAAACTAAACGTGCGGCGCACCTTGTGAGGTGCGTCGCACATTATGCTATACAAATTTTTCCCCTCGATTTTCCCCATAAATTCACACAAAGCGAAAACCGTCCTCCACGTCTTTAGACCCGTGGCAACAGATGCCCGATCTTGAAAAATCCCAAGCTCTCGAGTCAAACATCAGCATATATGTGTCTTTTATTTTTGCAATCAGCAATGTGCAGTCGTGCCGAGTGTATTAATCTCGCGACATTTTGCAGATTGGAGAACGTGACAATCTTTGCTTACTCTCGATTTATAGCCTGTTCAAGAACATTTTTGAATTGAATGGAAAAAGTTTAGATTAAGACGATTCGATTGATCAATTCATCAGCAGGAGGTTTTTCAAAATGATCCAGGAGCTCGTGCCTCAACACAATCAACACCACGCTTTGCTCCTCAAGCCATTTCTGACCGCCGCTTACCAGGACCCGAAAGTCCGGCAATTCATCACCTACACGCTGCGGCCATTTAGTGAACAGCACATCGATGCCTGGCTGTCGTCGCATGTGGACGAGCATGTTCGATATCTGGCATGTATTCAGGATAGTCAAATTGCTGGCCTCGCCATTGTTGGTGAGAACGAAGAATATGGCTGCGAACTGATCGGATTGATCGTGTCGCCGGATCATCATCGACAGGGTATTGGGAGAGCACTGGTACAGCATGTTTTTCATCTGGCACAACAGTCCGGGTGGCTTTCCATCGATGTGAGCGTGTTCGCCGATAATAAAAAGATGCTCAAATTGATGATTGATGAGGATTTTATCCCCGTTCGAATCGAATATCACAAACGAGCTGACGGCGTCGATGTGGTTCATTTTAAAAAATATCTGTAAATCCATTTGATGAGGAGAGGATGAAAAATCCAATTTTTGTGATTTTTCTAATATGGCTGTTCAGCCAATCCGGCGCAGCCGAGTTTTTTTCAGTCGAACTTTTTCCACTTGTGGAAAAGCATGTCCACGGCGCCACCATTGTTGAGTGCCCGAACGGCGATCTTTTGGCCGCCTGGTTTCAAGGCTCCGGCGAACGCTGGGCGGATGACGTCAGGATTATGGGCGCGCGTTTGCACAAAAACGAACGGACATGGAGCGGACCGTTTGTTATGGCGGACGTTCCCGAATTTCCGGATATCAATCCGGTGCTCTTTGTCGATCCGCAGGAACGGTTATGGCTGGTGTGGTATACGGTGATCGCCAACCAGTGGGAGACATCGCTGTTGAAATATCGCATCAGCGACAATTATCAACAAAGCGACGGACCGCCGCAATGGTCCTGGCAGGACGTCATTCACGTCAAGCCGGGCGACAAGGCGGAACGCGGCATTCAGCCGGGAGATCGGTTCGTCGAATCCGTTGCCAGGCAACTTTCATCGTACCGAGATTATCTCATCAACGAGCAAGGCGCACCGGAGGCGCTGATCACACGATTGGACTCGCGCGCCGAAGAAATTTTGGCAAATGCTCGCGGTGAAGACTGGCCGGCGCGAGGAATTCTTTACAAAGAAAACGGTGAGCAGATGTCGCAACAGATGGGCTACCCCTATTTTCGCCGCATGGGCTGGCAGACCAAAAACAAGCCGTTCATCACGCAACGTGGTCGAATCATTCTGCCGCTCTACTCCGACGGATTCAGCTTTTCACTCATGGCCATGACCGATGATTTCGGCGCCACGTGGTCTTTCAGCGAACCGCTGGTTGGCGGCGGCAACATTCAGGCGGCCATTGCCGAGAAAAGCGACGGCACGCTCGTCGCTTTTATGCGC
The DNA here is from genome assembly GCA_964432185.1 of uncultured Cytophagia bacterium. Classification (GTDB taxonomy): domain Bacteria; phylum Zhuqueibacterota; class Zhuqueibacteria; order Residuimicrobiales; family Krinioviventaceae; genus Kriniovivens. The sequence goes on along the minus strand of CAYSNA010000298.1, from coordinate 3,549 downwards.
GATAATGGTCCGCCGCCGCAACGGTTGCACACCTGTTTTTCTACGGACGAAGGAGAAACCTGGAGTCCTGTACGTGATTCCCACATTCCAAATTCCGGCGCCGGTTCGGATATAGTAACATTGTCAAATGGGCATTGGATATTAGCCAACAATGACGTGGAAGACGGGCGGTACAGTTTGGCGATCTACCAATCAACAGACGAAGGCGAGACGTGGCCGCACATCCGTCATCTGGAGCGGGATGTGCGACAAGAGAATCCGACGCGATTTGCCTACCCATCGATCATCCAAGGCACACACGGTCACATCCACGTCATTTACAGCGTGCACCACAATGACGGCCGCGGGGAAACGATCAAGTACGCACGATTTCAGGAAGAGTGGATCTTGTTAGGGGATGAAGAACAGGAGTAAAAAAGATGGTCGGCGCTGTTTTGGCGCCAACCATCACATCATACTATCGCGCAAGAACCATCTTTTTGGTCATCACGTCATCATTCGTTTTTAGCGTGTACAAGTAAATTCCGCTGGACAAATCCGAGGCATCAAAGGAGACGCTGTGATTGCCAGCCGGTTGTTGGCCGTTCACCAGCGATGCGACTTTTTCGCCGCGAGTGTTAAAAACCTCAAGAGTCACATCGGAATTCTCAGCCAATTCATAATAGATATGCGTGACGGGATTAAATGGATTGGGGTAATTCTGTTCAAGCCGGAATGTTGCCGGAGCGCCGGCCGGTTTAAAGTCAACACTTGAACCCGTTGTATCATCTTCCACGCCAATGGTCCATTTTACCGCCCGATCAAAAAGTGTCCAGGCATCGTCGGTCATCTGGACTTCATAGCCGTTAAAGGTAAAAAAGAACACGCGGCGCGCCGGAACAGGATCTCCGTTCATATCCGCCGATTCGGCTTCATAGGTAAAAAGCATGCACATATCCGGATTTTCTGCATAGCTGAGCAGTTTAGCAGCATCGCCTTGAGGCACGGCAAAGCCCATATTGCCAACGCCGTCATAGACAACGACATCGCCAACAAAACCCTGAGTGATGGGGTGCTCAACCTGTTCGACGATAAGAAAATCGGTTTGCGGATTTGTATCCAATTGGCCAAAGTCCGTACCGCCGGTGCTGCCGCAAAAAGCCATGTCATCGGCAATGTAAAACTCGGTACTCATGAGGGGTGTTGGTTCATTTTTAAACTTGGCTCCGACGGCGCTCGAACTGATATTTTCATGGACAAAGATCATATCATAATTCGCCGCATCCTCGGAGACGGTTTCACTCGCGGTTCTGGCATCAACAACCATTCCCAAGCCCTCGAGACGGGCTTTCATGGTGGCTTCACCATCCGCCAAAGCGCCGCCGTCGCCCACGCACATCAAAACAAAGGCGTCTTGCTGCGCATAAACGCCGCCGATCAGAAGAAGCGCTAGTGCAAAAGTCACGATAACTTTTCTCATGGATTAACCTCCTAATTTAATTTAAACCTTTACGGATTGTGGTCCATTATAGAGCGGTAATTTCGTATTCATTTCGCCCGAGCACAATCATCGGATTTTACCCAAGATGGATGCCGGAGGAACTCGTGCCGTCGCATAATACGTTGTGGTGAGCTGACGAAAGAGTCAGATAGTTTGGATTCAAGTTTAAAATTGTATGACAAAACTTGCGTTTTTTTTGCGATAAATATCGCATCACTGTCGGCCATACAACAACACCCTCGTTAGCAAAAGCGACAGTGATGTTAATTAAAAACAAAATATAAAACCGGATTCGTAAAGTCAAAAGAAAAATGTGAGCATGTAAATTTTCACGTGATATTTTGAGCTGCCTCGGCAGTTTTGCACAATATTTTGCATTCCCGGCTTCGCTGTAATTCGGTTCTGACCTGAAACGAATGACGATACAGATAAGCCGCAGCAACGCTCCTCCATCGTTATGCTATTTTCAAGAAGAATCATTTTTGTGCCTTTGCGTTGCTGCCAAAATATTTTAAATTATGAAAAAAAGTGGCAAAAATATCTATGATGAAATCGTAAAAAGTCTTTAAAAGTCATTGCGAGCGAAGCGAAGACAATCTCCTGCCTGAGCTAACTTGTTGTTTTCAAGAGATTGCTTCGTCGCTTTGCTCCTCGCAATGACTTGTGTCTCGACTTTTTACGAATTCATCATCTATAATATCGCCCTGGAGGTTTTGTATGAATTCCACCTTGAAAAAGTTGCAGTTTAAAAATTTTGACAAAATTTATGTTTTGGGTGCGCCAAAAGAACTCGCGCCGCTCCTCGATGATATGGCCGCCGACACGATTGTAAAAAAGAGCCCAAACTGCAAGCAGGAATACGAGTTTGCCCTGTTTTTTGTAAAGTCGTCCGAGGACATTGAGCGCTACGCTGATAAAGCGGCGGCTAAAATTCAGGGCGATGGTGTTCTCTGGTTTGCTTATCCCAAAAAGTCATCAAAAAAATATCAGACAGATATTTCGCGCGATACTGGCTGGCAACCGCTGGGTGACATCGGTTTTGAGCCGGTGCGCCAGGTGGCGCTGGACGATGACTGGTCAGCGCTGCGCTTCCGCCGCGTCCAATACATCAAAGCGTTCAAGCGTAATGCTGACATGGCTATTTCAAAAGATGGGAAAAAGCGCCTCTCCGACTAGGCCAGTTTTCCAAATCACCATGACATAAAATCCGGGGAAACAAAGGAGTGATTGACAATTGAAATATTTTGTCTATATTAAAAAAACAAAAAAGCAGACTTAATGGAGTTGAATATGCGGCTCGTATCTCTTTTTTTTCTTGTGCTTCTGATATCTCTTGGCGTTTCATCTGCCTCTCAACCGATAAAAATCCTCATCATCACCGGCGGGCACGATTTTGAACGGCCGGAATTTTTTGACATGTTCAAGTCGATGGATGGGATCGAGTTCACCAGCGTCGAACATCCAACGGCAAACAGCATTTACGCCACGCCGAGTCTGGCGGATTACGATGTTCTGGTTTATTACGACATGAATCAGGACATCAGCGATGATCAAAAAGCGGCGTTTTTGCAGATGGTTGAACACGGCAAGGGCCTGGTGTTTTTGCATCACAGCCTGGCCTCGTATCAACTGTGGGAAAAGTACCTGCGCATTCAGGGCGGGCGTTATCATCTCGAGCCCGAGGACGAGAGCAAAAAATCAACCTACAGACATGATGTTGACATGAATGTCTCTGTTCTGGATGCCGAGCATCCGGTCACACGGGGGATATCGGATTTTACCATCCACGATGAAGTATACGGCAATTTTGAGGTGCTGCCACAAGTGCATCCATTACTCGGCACCGACCATCCGGAAAGCGGCGCAATCATTGGCTGGGCGAATGATCTGGGAGCGAGTAAAAGTATCTATCTGCAACTGGGACACGATCGCCACGCGTACGCGAATCCAAATTTTCAAACATTGGTCAAACAGGCAATTTTGTGGACGGCCGGGAGAGAATAAATTAGAATAACATCACTGCCCCGATTTTTTATCAGGGGCAGTGGCACGTCAACCGGACGAAAAGG
>CAYSNA010000297.1:6503-6940 GCA_964432185.1 uncultured Cytophagia bacterium | reverse complement strand
CGACTTTTTCGCGCTTGAGACATTCGAAAAAGATCTCCGCGCCGGTCATTGTTTTGTTTGTATTGTTTTTGGACATAGAAAAATCTTTCATGTTAGCTGTCAGCGCTCAGCCGTCAGCTTTCAGTTTAGAATCAAGTCCACGTAAAAAATGGACAATCTATTTAATATTAAAATAATCGAATCGCTTTAGCTGAGAGCTGAACGCTGACAGCTACTTCATCACCGCACCGGTATTGGCCGATGTGACGTGTTGCACATATCGCGACAGCCAGCCTTTTTTGATTTTCGGCTCGAACGGCGGCAGCGCTGCAACGCGTGAGGCGATCTCGTCATCGCTCAAATCCACATTTAATGTGCGCTCATGCAGATTGATGCGAATGATATCGCCTTCCTGCAACGCGGCAATCGGACCGCCGGCCGCTGCTTCCGGACTCACG
>CAYSNA010000297.1:0-6493 GCA_964432185.1 uncultured Cytophagia bacterium | reverse complement strand
CGCCGGAGAACCGGCCGTCGGTGATGAGCGCAACAGAACTTCCGAGTCCCATGCCCATTACAGCGCTTGTGGGCGACAGCATCTCCGGCATGCCGGGTCCGCCCTTGGGTCCTTCATATCTTATGACGATACAATCGCCTTTGTTAATCTGTCCGCCATAAATCGCGTCAATGGCGTCTTGCTCTTTTTCGAAAATTCGCGCTGGTCCGGCAAAATCCCACATGTCCGGGTGTACGGCGCCGGTTTTGATGACGCTGCCGTTCGGCGCCAAATTGCCAAAAAGAACGGACAAACCGCCTTTGGCAGAGTAGGGTTGTTCAATCGAACGAATGACAAATTTATCCTGAACAGCCGCATTTTTGATATTCTCGCCCAGGGTTTTTCCCGTCACGGTTGGGCGGTTTAAATTTAACAATCCATCTTTTTTCGATAGTTCATTTAAAATGGCAGAAATGCCGCCGGCGCGATCAACATCCTCAATATGAACATCCGGCGTGGCCGGGGAGACTTTGCAGATGTACGGCACCCTGTCCGCCAGCGCATTCAGGTCGGCAAGATCGAGATCGATTCCCGCTTCATTGGCAATGGCAAAAGTGTGTAAAATGGTATTGGTCGAGCCGCCCATGGCCAAATCCAAAACAAAAGCGTTGTGGAAGGATTCGGTGTTCAACAGATCAGATGGCTTGATATCCTTGTCAACCAAATCCAAAATACGTTCGCCGATTTGCGCGATGAGTTCGTCGCGTTTGGGATCGATGGCGAGAATGGTGCCGTTGCCGGGCAGCGCCATGCCGAGGGCTTCACAGAGACAATTCATGCTGTTGGCGGTGAACATGCCCGAGCAACTGCCGCAAGTGGGACAACCGGCTTTTTCGAGATCGAACAATTCTTCTTCGGTTATAGCGCCGGTTTTAATTTTGCCAACGCCTTCAAAAACTGAAATGAGATCCGCTTTTTCGCCCTTCGATGTTCGTCCGGCTGCCATGGGGCCGCCGGAGATAAAAATAGTCGGGATATCGAGGCGCACGGCGGCCATCAACATGCCGGGCACAATTTTATCGCAATTCGGGATGCAGACCATGCCGTCAAGCTGATGTGCGGTGACGACCGTTTCAACGGAGTCTGCAATGAGCTCGCGTGAGGGCAAGCTGTAGCGCATGCCAACGTGTCCCATAGCAATGCCGTCATCAACGCCAATGGTGTTGAATTCGAACGGCACCCCGCCGGCGGCGCGAACCGCTGCTTTCACCTTGCGGCCAAAGTCCTGCAAATGCACGTGGCCCGGAATCAAGTCAATATATGAATTGGCAATGCCGATAAACGGTTTGTCAAAATCTTCATCTTTTAATCCGGTGGCGCGAAACAAACTGCGATGCGGCGCCCGTTCAACTCCTTTTTTGACGATATCTGATCTCATGATTTTCCTTTCCAACCGCTTTTAAAAATCTATTTTAAATCTTTAATTCAGCATTAAAGACTTTTTCAGACCCTGTCCTCAATCTGATGCAAAAACGCGAAATTGTGAGGTGTGGGATATTAGCTTACGAATACGAGTACTACAACGAGTACGAGAGAAGATAGCACGGATAGTCGAATCGATAGGGCAGGACGAAGAGACACAAGACTCCCTGTGTTCTTGAAGGCAACGGTGATGTGTCGCTGTCTGTTCATCCTAAAAACTTTCTTGGTTTTCGTTGAATTCGAGTCGGAAATTTAGAAAAATTTAAACAAAATACAATAAAAAATATTCCGATGGAGTGAAAAAGCCGATGCCCGGATGCGAGCATCGGCTTTTGTCTGTTTATGCACTGATCAGGGATTTTTTAAAAATGCATTGGCGCCGGCGGCAGCGGCGCGGCCCTGATAAATGGCGCGAACTACGAGCGACGCACCCAATACGGCATCACCGGCGGCAAAAACACCCGGCTCGGATGTCATCATATTCCGATCAACGATGATGTTGCCGCGCGGATCGAGATTGAGATCATAATCCTTAACCAGCGGACCGGGCTCAACATTGATAAAGCCCATAGCGAGCAGGACGAGATCGGTTTTTAAGTCAAAGTCAGACTTGGGAACCTCTTTCATATTCCACTTGCCGTTTTCATCCTGCTGCCAATCGAGTTTGACGCCGCGCAGTTTGCTCACTTGGCCATTTTTGCCTTCAAGGGCTTTTGTCAAAACGGACCAATCGCGCTCGCAGCCTTCCTGGTGCGAGGATGTCGTGCGATAGATGGTCGGCCATTCCGGCCACGGATTACGTGGTTTTCGGTTTTGCGGCGGTTTCGGCAGCAGCTCGAGCTGCGTGACGCTGCGCGCGCCTTGGCGAATACTCGTACCAACGCAATCGGATCCCGTATCGCCACCGCCGATAACGATGACGTGTTTATCTTTTGCGGTAATCTGCGGCGCCTTTAGGGTGTCGCCGGCAATGACTTTGTTTTGCTGCGTCAGAAATTCCATCGCAAAGTGGATGCCGTCGAGGTCGCGTCCGGGTACATCAAGATCACGCGCTACTGTGGCGCCGGCGGTAATGACGACCGCATCAAAAGAACGGCGCAGATAGCGAACGGAGAGGTCCTTGCCCACTTCAACGCCGGTCTCAAAGATGACGCCTTCTTTGGCCATCTGTTCCATACGGCGGTCGAGAATCCATTTTTCCATTTTGAAATCCGGGATACCATAGCGGAGGAGACCGCCGATGCGGTCGGCTCGTTCCATGAGCACGACGTCGTGTCCGGCGCGCGCGAGTTGCTGCGCCGCCGCCAAACCGGCCGGTCCGGAGCCGATCACGGCCACGCGCTTACCGGTTTTTATCGCGGGAATCTCCGGCATGACCCAGCCTTCTTTAAAACCGCGTTCAATAATTTGCAGTTCGATTTGTTTGATACTCACGGCAGGCTGATTAATGCTCAGCGTACATGCCGTTTCACATGGCGCCGGACAGACGCGGCCGGTCACTTCGGGGAAATTGTTGGTCGAGTGCAGCACATCAAGCGCACGCTTCCATTGATTTCGATAGACGAGATCGTTAAAATCCGGAATGCGGTTTTCCACCGGGCAGCCGTAGGCGTGGCACGACGGCACGCCGCAATCCATGCAACGGGCAGCCTGCTGTATAAGCTTTTCTTCCGACAGTAATTGTTCGAATTCTTTATAATCCTTAACGCGCTGATGCACCAATCGTTTTGGCGCGTCCTCGCGAGTGTATTCCAAAAATCCGGTCGCTTTAGCCATTGTAAACCTCCTCGGTAACAGCTACCGTTTCACCTGCGGCTTCTTCTTGCAGCCGCATCCGTTCCAGCACTTTACGATAATCGATCGGCATCACCTTGACAAATAACGGCAACTGGGCTTCCCAGTTGTCCAGAATGAATCTGGCGCGCGGGCTCTTGGTATATTTGAAATGATTTTCAATCATACCACGCAGCACTTTTTTGTCTTCCTCGTGCCAGACGCTTTCCAGGTCCACCATGTCGAGATTGCAGCGGGTGTCAAACAGTTCGGTTTCATCCCACACGTAGGCAATGCCGCCGCTCATCCCGGCGGCAAAATTATTTCCGGTACGACCGAGAATGACGGCCAGGCCGCCGGTCATGTACTCACAACCGTGATCGCCAACGCCTTCAACAACGCCGCGGGATCCCGAGTTGCGAACCATAAAGCGTTCGCCGGCAATGCCGTTGATGAAAACCTCGCCGCCTGTGGCGCCGTACAGCAGCACGTTGCCCACGATGATGTTTTCGTGCGGCTCAAAACCGGCGTTATCCGGTGGCACAACCGTAATGCGCCCGCCCGACATCATTTTTCCCATATAGTCGTTCACATCACCCTTAATCTTAATGTTAATGCCCGGGGCGAGAAATGCGCCAAAACTTTGGCCCACCGAGCCGCTGAAGGTAATGTCAATGGTGCTGTCCGGCAGACCTTTGGCGCCAACCTGTTTAACCAGGTAACCGCTGAGCTGCGCCCCGACAGTACGATAGATGTTGCGTACCGGCATGTCGATTTTTACTTTTTCGCCTTTTTCGATGGCCGGCTTGGCCAGCTCGATCAGTTTTGTATCAATTTCTTCATGCGGATTAAGAACCTGTTCCCGCGTTTTGTGACGCGGCATCGTCGGGTCCACATCGTAATGGATCAGCGGCGTCAAATCGAGCGTCTTGCCTTTCCAGTGATCCGGTGGTGTATAATCCAGCATATCAACCCGGCCGACCATCTCTTCGACGGTGCGGAAGCCGAGCTCGGCCATATGTTCGCGCATGTCCTGCGCGATGAAGCGGAGATATCGTTCAACAAAATCCGGGCTGCCGCCAAATCGTTCACGCAGACGCGGGTCCTGCGTTGCCACGCCAACCGGACAGGTATTAAGATGGCATTTGCGCATCATAACGCAGCCGAGGGTAATCAGCATCGACGTACCAAAACCGTATTCTTCGGCGCCGAGCAGCGCGGCGATGGCGAGGTCGCGTCCGGTTTTGAGTTGTCCGTCCGTTTGCACGCGAATCTGATCGCGCAAATGGTTGTTGATGAGCGATTGTTGCGTTTCTGCCAATCCCAGTTCCCACGGCAAACCGGCGTGTTTGATGGAGCTGAGCGGTGAAGCGCCCGTACCGCCGTCGTAGCCGGAAATCAGAACCGTATCGGCCTTGGCTTTGGCCACTCCAGCCGCAATGGTGCCGACGCCGACTTCGGATACCAGTTTCACAGAAACTTTGGCCGCCGGATTGACGGCTTTGAGGTCAAAAATTAATTGCGCCAAATCTTCAATCGAATAAATATCGTGATGCGGCGGTGGCGAAATGAGCGTGACGCCCGGCGTGGTATGACGTACGCGCGCAATTTCCTCGTTCACCTTGTGGCCGGGAAGCTGACCACCTTCACCCGGCTTGGCGCCCTGAGCAATTTTAATTTGAAGTTCGTCCGCGTTCATTACGTATTCGGTCGTCACGCCAAATCGACCGGAAGCGATTTGTTTGATGCGCGAGACGCGTCGGTCGCCGTTCGGCAGCGGTTTGTAACGAGCCGGATCTTCGCCGCCCTCGCCGGAATTGCTGCGCCCGCCGAGACGGTTCATCGCAATAGCTATGGCCTCGTGCGCCTCACGACTGATGGAACCGAACGACATGGCGGCGCCGACAAATCGTTTGGTAATGTCCTCAATTGGCTCCACCTCATCAATTGGAATCGGCGTGGCCTTTTTGAACTGAAGCAGGCTGCGCAGCATCGTGCGCTTGGCAACCTGTTCGTTCATCAGCGAGGTATATTCTTTGAAAATTTTATAATCGTTCACCCGAGTCGCGAGCTGCAATTTGTATATGGCGTCGGTCGACCACATATGCTGTTCGCCGCCTTTGCGAATATGATAGACGCCGCCGGGATCAAGCAGTTTTGGAGCGTGCCCCTCTTCCGGAAAGGCAACCCGGTGGCGCATAATCACTTCCTGCGCGATCTCATCCAGCCCCAAACCGCCAACGCGCGATGAGGTATTGCAAAAATATTTGTCCACAACTTCTTTGCTAATGCCGACACACTCAAAAATTTGCGAGCCGAAGAAACTGTGAATGGTCGATTGCCCCATTCGGCTGATGGTTTTAAGCAAACCCTTTTTTACGGACGTAATGTAATTATCCATCGCCTCTTCGGCCGGGAGCTCTTCTTCCAGCATGGTGTTGGCCGCCAGATCGCGAATGGTCGCAAATGCCAGATACGGACAGATCGCATCGGTGCCGTAACCAATGAGCATGGAAAAGTGCATGACTTCCCGAACTTCGCCGGTTTCGAGTACAATGCCGGCCATATTGCGGATGCCTTCTTTGATGAGAAAATGATGCAATCCTGAGGCGGCGAGCATGACCGGAATGGGAGCTCGGTCGCGCGTCAAATTTTTATCCGTCAAAATGATGAGACTCGTGCCGTCAAGAATGGCTCGCTTGGCCTGCTGAAAGATGGTGTTCAATGAGGCTTCGAGAGATTTGCCGAGGCCGTGCACGGAAAAGAGCATGTCAATTTCCGTCGTTTTGATGTATTGGCTTTCGGACTCTCGAATACGCGCCAAATCCGACGGTGTGAGCACGGGATGCTGCAATTTCAGGCCGCGATAGTGTTCCGGCGTTTCTTCGAGAAAATTCTTTTCGCGTCCGACAAAACTTTCCAGCGACATCACCAACTGCTCTCGCAACGGATCAATCGGCGGATTGGTGACCTGCGCAAAAAGCTGTTTGAAATAGTTGAACAATAATTGCGGGCGATCGGACAGCACAGCCAACGAGGCGTCATTTCCCATTGAACCGACCGGCTCCTGGCCGCGGACAGCCATGGGCGACAGCACCATTTTTAACTCTTCATCCGTGTAGAGAAAGGCGTGCTGCAGACGAATGAGCTCTTCTTCTTCAATTTTTGGAACGCGCGCCGGCGTGAACAAACCACGCAACTCAACGTGATTGGCCTTGACCCAACGACGATATGGTTTTTGTCGTGATATTTTCGCTTT
>CAYSNA010000296.1:0-6978 GCA_964432185.1 uncultured Cytophagia bacterium | reverse complement strand
CCACAATATCCTTAATTTCAAGTCGTGTTAACGGTTGACGATGGCCATTTTTGACCATGTAGGTTTTACGGCGTTTTTTCTTGAACACAATAACCGTATTACCTTTTTCGTGACCGACGATGGTGGCCGTCACTTTGGCGCCATCCACATACGGCGCGCCGACTGTGGTACCACCTTCACCAGACAATAACATGACTTTATCAAATTCAACTTCTGCACCTTCGTCGCCGGCAATTCTGTTGGCAACAACGACGTCTTTTTTTGCAACTCTAAATTGCTGTCCAGCAATATCAACAATAGCGTACATGAGATTTTCTCTCCGACAAGTATTTTTCGTTCATTACAAAGCCGAAAAAGGTACAAAATTATTTTCAAAGTGTCAAGACATAAATCGATCTGTCAAGTCTTCTTCACCCATTTTATCTAAAAATCGAAACTCATCCAGACTGATATTCTCGTCAGTGACGACTTTGATGCGCGTCCAATGGCTCCATGTCATTTTGCGAATGAGACTCTTGCGCCCTTCAGACAGGTACTTGGCCAACTCGGGATGCACAACGAGCTGCACACTGCGAGCGCCGCCTTCACGGCGATAGCGCTGCATCCAGCGTTCAATTTTCGCTGAGGTCGTGGATTTGGAAATCACGCGTCCGGTTCCCATACACGCCGGGCATGGTTCACTTATCGAAAACAACAGCGTCGGGCGGACGCGTTCGCGCGTCATCTCGATGATACCGAATTCTGACAAACCGGTGATATTCGCTTGCGCGCGGTCTTGGCGCAGCTCCTTTTTAAATTCTTCTTCCAGCTTGCGGCGATTTTGCGGATGAATCATATCAATAAAATCGACAATGATAATTCCGCCGATATCGCGCAGGCGCAACTGGCGTGCAATCTCTTTTGCGGCATCCAAATTGATTTTCAGACTGTTCGAATCATGATCCGCCTTGCCGCTAAAACGCCCGCTGTTAACATCGATCGCCGTGAGGGCTTCGGTGTGATCAATAAAAATATAGCCGCCGCGCTTGAGCCACACCTTGCGCGCCAGACTCTTATTGATCTGCGTTTCGATGCCGTATTTGTCAAAAATCGGCTCCTTGTCCGCATACAGTTTGATGCGGTCAACGAGTTGCGGCGACACATCTTTGAGATATCGCATAATCTCGCGGTGCATTTTTTTGTCATCAACAACAAGTTGATTGATATCGCTGGTGAACAAATCACGAATAACGCTGGAAAGCATGCCGACATCTTTGTGCACCAGTTGCGGCGGTTCGGCGCTTTTCATCTTTTTCGCCAGTTGTTCCCACTTTTTAATCAGATTGTCATAATCCGCCTTGAGATCCGCTTCGTCCTTGCCCTCCGCAGCCGTGCGAATGACCATACCAAATCCTTCACGACGAAATGCCCGACCAACCTTCTTAAGACGAAATTTTTCTTTTCGATTATAAATCTTGCGCGACACCCCGACAACTCTATCGTTCGGCACCAAAACAAGATAACGGCCGGGTAACGAAATGTTTGTCGTGATCCGAGCGCCTTTTGCCGCTAACGGTTCTTTGGTGATCTGCACCAGTAGTTTGTCGCCTTTGTGAATCGGCACCTGATCCGCGGTCCAACTGTAATTGCTCTTGCGTGGAAAAACATGGCCGTTTTTTTGGCTGGGATCATAGCCCAGCAAGCGATCATCTAAATCTGAAAAGTGCAGAAAAGCATCCTGCTTTTTGCCAATATTGATGAACGCCGCTTGCAGTCCCTTAATAACTTTGGCCACCTGGCCGTAATAAATATCCCCGACCATTCGTTCATTTTCAGGGAGTTCATAGTATAACTCGACGAGGGTTCGGTCCTCAAGAATAGCCAGACGCATTTCGTCAAGAGATACATTGATAACAATACTTTTTTCCATTGTTCCTCTTTAGACTTTAGCATGACGTGCCTCCGCATCCGAAAGGTCCATTGGCGCAACAAGTTTGTCCCCCTGCTGCACCCAAAGGGCAGCGCGATGTACGCGCGTTGTTTGCTGTAAAAATTCATCGTGCGGAAACAGAAGAAAAAGAAGCTCATCAGCGCGAATGGATTTACCATTTTCCATTCTCGTACGCGCAAAGATACCCCAGTCAGTCGCCTCCAGACTGTCAATATAGGGCCGAACATCGATGGTTCGGGATTGTTTTTGCTTCTTTCTCTCAATCGTCAACTCGTGTTGTGACAGGATCGTTTCAATACGATCCTCAATTTCTTTTTTGTTTGTTTCTCCATTGAGATGGATTTTAAAATCTGCGCGATTTGCCAGAGATGCCAGTGCGGGCGATTTTTTATCCGAATATTTAACCTGTAAAATATCGACGCCTTTGGGGAACTGCGGCGTCAACATCTCGGCCAGATCGTAGTCCTGACCATTCGGCATAAATTGCACATCAACATACTCGGCATCGCTCGTTAGCCCGGTGGCTAACGATGGGCCAAATGATAATTTGGGATGCGGATTAAATCCCTCCGTAAAAGCGATCGGAATGCGCGCCCGGCGAATGGCGCGTTCAAACATACGCAGCATATCCAGGTGAGATAAAAATCGCACCTCATCCCCACGACGGTAATGGATTCGCGCATGTTTTATTGTACGTTCAACCGGCGTTTCTGCGGCTTGAACGTTTTGTTCCGATTTGGTCTCCGGAATCTCCAGCTCCTGATACTCGATGGGCATGTCCAGCTCACCGCCCTCTGTTTGCAGAGTGATGAGTTCCTTGCAGACTTTTTGACCCATCAAACCACAACTGTGACACTCGTCAAACCGGCAATCCGGCACCTGTTGCGCACCGAGGGCGCGCTCGTATTCATCACGCAAAAACTTTTTCGTCACGCCTTTGTCGATGTGATCCCACGGCAGCGGGGCACCCACATCAAATCCCGCCAGGACGTGATCATAGGTCAGTTCGGATTCCTCGACGGCCTGATCGTAATAATCGGCATCAAAGAATTCGGACCAGCCTTCAAGATTGGCGCCCAATTCCCAGGCGCGCTTGATGATCGCGCCGACGCGTCGATCGCCGCGCGCCAGCAGTCCTTCGATTTGCGCCACATCTGGATTGCGCCAACTTAGTTTGATGTTTTTACCGCGGATGCGTTCTTTGAGAAAATCAAGTTTGCGCGCGGTTTCTTCCATAGAGTCTTGCCGCACCCATTGAAACGGCGTGATCGCTTTAGGAATGTACGGCGACACCGAGACATTGATCCGCTTGCCCTTGTACCTAAAGGCCACTTGTCGGACCTCGTAAATCAAATCAACGAGGCCTTGCAAATCCTCATCCGTTTCCGTCGGATGACCGATCATAAAATAGAGCTTGACCAAATTCCAGCCTTCGCGAAAGGCGAGATCAACGGCATTCAACAACGCTGGAGCTGTCGTGGCTTTGTTGATGACATCGCGCAAACGCTGCGAGCCGGCTTCCGGCGCCAGCGTCAAACCGGATTTTCGCACGCCTTTGGCGAACGCCGCCACTTGTGGCGTGAAACTTTCCGGCCGTAGTGATGGAAAAGAAATACTCACTTTATCATCGGTAAAGGTTGAGCGCAGTTGGCCCATCAAATCGCCCAACTTTGTATAGTCCGATGTGGACAAAGAGACCAGTGAGATTTCCTGATAGCCCGTGGCCGCGATATTTTCTATCGCCTGTTCGACCAGCTCCTCCGGTGAGCGCTGGCGCACCGGACGATAGATCATGCCGGCATTACAGAACCGGCAGCCGCGAGAACAGCCGCGAGCGATTTCCAGCGATATCCGGTCGTGCGTCGTTTGGATCATCGGCACAAGAGGCTTTGCCGGATAGTTGCTGGTGGGGAGATCAGAGACTGTGCGGGTGCGAATGCGTTTTGGAACGCCTTCTACTATGGGCTCAAGCGCCTTGAATTGGCCAGTGTCGTCGTATCGTGCCTGATAAAACTGCGGCACATAAACGCCTTTGATCCTGGCCAATTCGAGCAATGTGTTTTGACGTGATAAACCGTTCTGTTTCACCTGTCGAATGACTTTAGCAATCTCGACAACCACCTCTTCCCCATCGCCCAGAATGATGGCATCGAAAAAATCGGCCACTGGTTCCGGATTAAAAGCCGATGGACCGCCGCCGATCACCAGCGGAAATCCATCGCGATCTTTGGATTCGATGGGCAATCCGGCAAGATTTATCAGATTCAGCATGGTTGAAAAATGCAGTTCGTACTGAAAGGTGAATCCGATGATATCAAAATCGGACAGCGGCGAAAAGGTTTCGAGCGAAAAGAGCGGCGCCTTTTTTTCACGCAAAAGCGCTTCCATATCGACCCACGGCGCAAACGCGCGCTCCGCATAGACCCCGTGTTGCTTATTTAAAATATTGTAGAGAATCGGAAATCCCATGTAGGACATGCCCACTTCATACACATCCGGGAAAACGAGCGCAAAACGCACGTCCACGTCCCTTAGGTCTTTCCGAACAATATTTATTTCATTGCCAATGTACTGCCCCGGTTTGTTGACAAACGGCAGCAATTCGTTGAATATAAAATCTTTATATGAATTCGTATTTATCGCACAGTTCCAAAATTAACACACAAATCGTTTTTCAAGCGAAAATATACGAAATTTTATTGTAAAGAGAAAGAACAGTGATGCAGGCCGGATAAAAGAATATCAGGAGGACTTGCGCTGCACATTCTTGAAAAAAGTGTGTTTTATCCATTTTTCTTCGATTTGTCATTCTCCAAATTATTTTATATAATGATGTGAAGGAGGTGCATCATGGGGAAAAATGCAGAAAAAATCATCCGCGATTTGTTAGCAACAGCGGACATCACCGTAAACGGTGACCGGCCATTTGATCTTCACGTACACAATCCCAAATTTTATCAACGCGTGCTTGGCCAGGGCTCGCTTGGTCTGGGCGAGTCCTACATGGACGGCTGGTGGGATTGTGAGCAGTTGGACGAATTTATCAATCGTGTGTTGCGAGCCGATCTTCCATCACACATAAAACAGAATGTCAAGATCGTGCTGCACGTTTTGTACGCAAAACTGTTTAACCTGCAGAAGAAGAGTCGGGCATTTCAGGTTGGCGAATATCATTACGACATTGGCAATGACTTGTACGAAGCCATGCTCGATTCTCGCATGAATTACACCTGCGCCTATTGGAAAAACGCCAAAACCCTCGATGACGCGCAGAACAACAAACTGGAACTCGTCTGTCAAAAGATTGGCCTTGAACCGGGAATGACGGTTCTCGAACTCGGCTGCGGTTTTGGCGCCTTTGCCGGTTATGCAGCGGAAAAATACGGCGTTAACGTCACCGGAGTCACCGTGTCCAAAAAGCAGGTGGAGTGGGCCAAAACAAAATACAAACACCTGCCGGTGGATATCCGGCTGCAGGACTATCGAACGGTGTCGGGATCCTATGACCGCGTCATTTCCATTGGCATCATGGAGCATGTGGGTTATAAAAATTATTCCATCTACATGGATGTGGTGAATCGAACCCTCAAACCGGATGGGCTGGCGTTTGTGCACACCATTGGCGGCAACATCAGCACGCCAGCGGTTGATCCGTGGACCGGCAAATACATTTTTCCGAACGGCATGTTGCCGTCCATAACGCAACTGGCAAAAGCCATGGAAGGGCTTTTTATTGTTGAGGATTGGCACAATTTCGGGCCGGATTATGATCCAACATTGATGGCCTGGTACGAGCGATTTAACGCGGCGTGGCCGGACTTAAAATCGCAGTACACCGAGCGATTTTACCGCATGTGGCGCTATTATCTGCTGAGCAGTGCCGGCGGATTCCGCGCGCGGCACAATCAGTTGTGGCAGATCGTGATGAACCGCCC
The DNA here is from genome assembly GCA_964432185.1 of uncultured Cytophagia bacterium. GTDB lineage: Bacteria > Zhuqueibacterota > Zhuqueibacteria > Residuimicrobiales > Krinioviventaceae > Kriniovivens. Next base: position 1,113 of record CAYSNA010000296.1, on the reverse strand, counting down.
GCGCAAAGATCAACCGCCCTGTCGAATCAGTTGAGAAAAATATGATCTATCACAATGTGATAATTGTCGGCGGCGGTCCGGCCGGCTCGACATGCGCCCGGATTTTGAAACAGGCGGGACTGGATGTGCTTGTCCTCGACAAACAATCCTTTCCGCGTCACAAACTGTGCGCCGGCTGGATTACGCCAAAAGTGTTTCGTCTCCTTAAAACTCGACCTTCCGAATATCCGCATTCGCTGACCTATTTTAACGCCTTGCATTTTTACATTCGCGGCCTTCATTTTCCCGCACCGACGCGGCAGTATGCCATTCGGCGATACGAATTTGATGACTGGCTGCTCAAGCGGTCCGGCGCTCCCGTGCACACGCATCGGGTGATGAAAATCGAGCGCGATAAAAATTTCTATACAATTGATGAAATCTATCAATGCCGATTGTTGATCGGCGCCGGCGGCACGGCCTGCCCGGTGTACCGCACTTTTTTTAAGGATTCTGTCCCGCGAGATAAACTCGCTCAAATCACCACGCTGGAGCTGGAATTTCCATACCCCTATTCGGACGACAAATGCCGGCTCTGGTTTTTCGATAAGAATCTGCCCGGCTACTCCTGGTACGTGCCGAAAAAGGATGGATATCTCAATATCGGCATTGGCGGCAAATCGGCCGTTTTGAAAACCCGCGGCGAAACGATCCAGGAGCACTGGGATCACTTTATTGAAAAATTGATCAAACTGGGTTTGCTGGACAAATCGGAGTATTCACCCAAAGGTTACGCTTATTATCTGGGGCAGGCATCGCGAAATCTGCGACAAGACAACGCGTTTATCATCGGTGATTCGGCCGGGCTGGCGACGATTGACATGGGCGAAGGCATTGGCCCGGCGATCGAAAGCGGCATCCGTGCTGCACAATCAATTTTATCGGACAGCACGATCTGCCCATCCGGCAGACCACGTTTGAGCGCGTCGGGGATTCTGTTCCCCTGGTGAGCGAAAAATAAATCAGGGCGAGATCGTTAATCGAATGCGAAAATTATAATAAACTATCGCGTCGCGCTACGTTTCAACAGCATATCCCACACCGGCCCGCGCACGCCCCGGTCGTGAAACGCTT
>CAYSNA010000295.1:0-6988 GCA_964432185.1 uncultured Cytophagia bacterium | reverse complement strand
TTTTCGTGTGTTATGCGGGTCAGATCCATTGCCGTTTGCGGGCGAGGAAAAGCTCATCTCGTCGTACGTCAGCGTCGCATCGGCTGATGTAAATACTGACGATCCGCACGAATTCTTAAAAGCTGTGCTGCAGAACGTTTCAATTGACCTCACGGCTCGCGGTCGCCGCAGCGCCCCGCTGACCTTTCTCAAACGCCAGAAAAAAATTATGGCTGAAAAAAAGGCATAACTTTTATTCGATTGCCTCAAAAACACACCGATACATTCAAAGCGCCGTCTGGTTCATGATGTTGTGGCGGCATTTATTTCTAATGTCGCGGACGTGGTCCGCGACGTCCTCTTGCCGCGCAGATGTTCTCACTTGCATCTTTTCCGACAAAAAATTACTTTTCTTTGTGCTGTAGATTTGCTAAATATTGAAGACAGTTATCATCAAAATTGAAAGGAGGATATGATGAGACAACTGCTATTGACAATCCTTGCCGTTTTGGTACTGCTGTTGGTGCAGCCAACATTGGCCGACGTCACCGTGAGTATTGTTGAACCGGCTATTGGCACCAATGTGGAGCCGTGTAGCGATATGCTGGTCAAGGCGGAAGTGACGGCCACCGCCGGAGAAGAGATCAAGTACGTTTATCTGCTGTACAATAATCGTATTTTGCGCCGCTTGAAAGCCGAGCCATGGGAATACGAAATTAAAGCCGTAAAAAAGGGTGTGTATAATTTGCAGGCGCGCGTGGAGCTTGCCGACGGCACCGAGATTTTGTCCGAGAACGTAAAAATCAAAGTTGGCGATGTGCATGGCGGCGAAGTGCTGTTTAGCGGCGGATTTGACTGCGGCGTTATTTCTCCCTGGACCGGCCAGTTGAATGAAGGGGCCGTTGCAGAGTTTGCCGTGAATACGGATGGCTATTTTGATGATGCCACCTACCTCTCGGTCTATATAGAGAACGGCGGCTCAGCCGAGTGGCATATTCAATTGAATCAATCCTGTCCGACGGATTCCGGCCACATCTATACCATTTCCTTTTTGGCGGATTCGGATGAGCCGAAAACGATTTTTGTCGGTATGCAGGAAAATCAGGATCCGTGGGCGAATCAAATTTGGCAGTCTATAGAGATTGACGGCGCCGATGTGTACTCACTGGAATTTGAATCCACCCGCACCGATCCGACCAACGTGCTGCGTTTTAATCTCGGCAACAACACCATCCCGTTTTATCTTGATGAAGTGAGCGTTGTTGATCAATCAGCCACATCGGTAAAATCCAAACAATTCGATTTTGCAAACGGTCTGGTTTCGGAATATGAGTTGTTCCAGGCCTATCCGAATCCCTTCAACATGCATACAACCATTCGTTTTCACCTGTCCAATCCGGCGGATGTTGCGCTTGATATCTTTAACATGAATGGGCAAAAAGTGAAAACGCTTGCGGCTGATTCACGAACTGCCGGTGTGAACACGCTCACATGGGACGGCACAAACGACGTCAATGATATTGTACCGAGCGGAGTGTATATGTACAGGCTTGAGGTGAATGACGGCCAAAAGCTCACCGCTCTGAGTCGCAAAGTTGTGTTATTGAAATAAACATTGCCACTGGGCAACAATACGGTTGCCCAGTGGAATTTTTCGCTGGGGAGATTAAAAAGAGAGGAGACAAAAATGAAATCATCAGGAGCATTTCTGCTACTGAGCTTCATAGTGTGGGGTGTCTCGGTGGTACAGGCCGAGGTCACTGTCAAGGTGGTCGAGCCGGTTGAAGGAGGGTACATCGAACCATGCAGTGATGTGCTGGTTAAAGCAGAGATCACAACTACGGCCGATGAGGTGATCAAATACGTTTATCTTTATTACAATGATAAAACCTTTCGGCGGCTCCGGTCGCAGCCGTGGGAATATGAGTGGAAATCGGTGAAATCCGGCGTCTACTACTTGTCCGCCAAAGTTGTTCTGGAGGACGATCAGGAAATTTTTTCGGATTCAATTAAAGTCAAATGCGGCAATGTCTCGGGGGCGGAACGTATCATCAACGGCGGCTTTGATTGCGGCACGATCACGCCGTGGCGGGCCAGCATCAGTTCGATTGCCGATGCCCAGTTTGTGGTGTACGATGACGGTTATTTTGATGACGCCAGTTATTTGGCGGTCGAGATCGCCAATGGCGGCGGCGCCGAACGATGGAGCATCCAGATGCTGCAGGTGTGTCCGCTCGATTCCGGACACACTTACGAAATTTCCTTTATGGCCGATGCCCTGGAAAAGAAATCAATTTATGTCGGCATGCAATTGGCGGTCGATCCCTGGTCATCGCGGTTTAGCGCCGACGTTGAGATTGACGGCGCCAACCTGTATGGACCCTTCGAGTTCATGTCGGAAGTCACCGACCCGCTGAATGACATGGTTTTCCATTTTGGACCCGATGATATTCCGGTCTTTCTCGACAATGTGCAGGTGATCGATAAATCCGCCACAGCCGTCACATCCAGAAACATGGATTTTGATGGCCGGATAAGCGAATACCAACTTTTACAGGCGTATCCGAATCCATTCAACATGAATACAACAATCCGCTATTCTCTATCGAACTCGGCCAACGTGTCGCTCGACATTTTCAACATGGTCGGTCAAAAAGTTCGTGTTCTCGAAAGCACGGAAAAATCGGCGGGGCAGCACAGCGTCACCTGGGATGGGCTCGATGATCGTGGCAGCATTTTACCCAGCGGTCTTTTTATCTATCGCCTGCAGATACAAAACGGTGCCATGCCGACCGTTTTATCGCGCAAGGTTTTATTGCTCAAATAGGGCCTGAGTATGGCGCCACGCGAAAGTCACGTGTTCGATTGGATGAAAAGGATATAAAAATCGAAATTTGACTGGATGAATTTTTACAACAGGTAATTATGGGAGAAAAAATGTTCAAAAAACTACTTGTCTGTCTTGTGCTTGGGCTCCTGGTGTCGAGCCCGCTTGTCGCTGAAATGACCATCGAACTTGTTGAACCGGTGAACGGCGCCGTATTGGTGCCGTGCAGTGATATTATGATCAAAGCCGAGGTTACATCAACCACCGAGCAAATTCAGCGCGTTTATTATTATGTAAATAATGTCAGTAAAGGTTATTCAACGGCGGAGCCATGGGAAACGGATAAATGGACGGCCGTGCCCGAGGGCAATTACAAGGTGTGGGCCAAGGTTCGAGATACGGATCGAAACGAAGTTGTCTCCGACACCGCCTATGTCAAAGTCGGCGGCATCAGTAATGGCGAAAAATTGATAAACGGCAATTTTAGCTGCAACACCACCTCCGGATGGACGCTCGATATTTATAATGAGGGCAATGGCGAAATCACCTTGATGGATGACGGCTATTTTGACGATGCTTTTTATGTCATGTATACATCGGATGCCGCATCGACGGATTGGTATGTGCAGTTTTGGCAGGTTGTCCCGGTCGATTCCGGCCACATTTATGACGTCTTTTTTTATGCGGATTCGGATGAGCCTCGTTCGCTGACGGTCGGCTTTCAGGAAAATGTTGATCCCTATCGCACCCACGTCTGGACGACGGTGGAGATTGACGGCGCCGATGAATATGCAATCGAGGGCGGCATGGCCATTTTTTCCGATCCGATGAATCGTTTCAAATTTAATCTTGGCGGCAGTGATGTGCCGGTCTATCTGGATAATATTCGCGTCATTGACCGCTCCATGTCGTCGGTCAAATCCAAAGAACTGGCGCTCGATGGATCGATCAAAGAGTTTGAGCTGCATCAGGCTTATCCCAATCCGTTCAACATGACTACGACAATCCGGTTCTCGCTGTCCGAGGCTGTTGATATTCAGCTTGATGTTTACAACATGCAGGGACAAAAAGTGCGGACGCTGGTAAACGGAGAGCACGCGGCCGGGACGCATGCGATCCCGTGGAACGGGCTGAATGATAGTGGTCACATTGTGCCGAGCGGCGTTTACCTCTATCGCCTCAGCAGCTCAAGCGCTGCGTTGAATTTATCTCGCAAAGTTGTGCTCTTGAAATAAGCAATCGAACCGATCCTCGTCGGCTTTAAACCTGACGAGGATCGATTTAATCTCACATCTTCTCATTCTTCTGTTTTATCCAATATTCCAATTGTGATAAAAACTAAATGAAAAAATCAGTCATTTCTGTCGGCAATGGGAGGGATTCTGGCAAGAGTAACGAAAGGAAAAACATGAAATCGCTGTGTGTACTGACTCTAACCATTTTTTTATTCATTGGATCGATCACCCTCTATGCTGATGCCGAGTGGACGGCGGCGCAGGACGATACGGTATTGGCGAAAGAAGCGCTGACGCCGCCGGTGATCGACGGCAAAGCGGATGATGCCTGTTGGCAAGACGCGACCTGGCAGGCCATCGACAAGGTCTGGATCAACTGGGGCGAATTAATCGATGCCGCTGATTTTACCGGCCGATACAAAGTATCCTGGTCGTCGGAAACGGACCGCATCTATTTCCTCGTAGAAGTTGTCGATGATGTGCTGGTTGACGGCTACAAGTTTCCCATGGACGGCTATTACAATTGGGATGTGGTGGAAATCTTTTTTGATGAAGACGCGTCCGGCGGGGATCACCGGTTGAATCAAAACGCGTTTGCCTATCACATCACGGCGGGTAATGAAAACGACGAGTTTGAAGCCATGGACCTGGCAGCCAATTGGGCGGTGAAAAATTATTCCGATCATCTGGACTGCCAAATTGAATACGCTGATGGCGTTTACCTGTGGGAAATCAGTTTGATCGTTTATAATGAAAATTACGATCCGAATAAAACAACCAATCCCACCGAACAGCTTGAAGCGGGCAAAGTGTGCGGTTTGTCCATCGCCTATTGTGATAATGATGATCCAAACGAGGAACCGAAAACGCGCGACAATTTTATCGGTTCTGTCGCCGTGCCAGAGGCCAATTATAACGATCACTGGATGAACGCCGACTGGTTCGGCACCTTGAAACTGGATCATGCGACAACCGTGCAGCACCATGCAAATGGGCCAACGGATTTTCTCCTGCTGCCAAACTACCCGAATCCGTTCAATCCGAATACGACTATCGCGTTCCGCATTCCGGAAAACGCACACGTGCAGCTCGATATTTATAATCCGCTCGGACAAAAAGTAAAAAGTCTGATGGATGCCTCGCTTGCGGCGGGTCATTATACCGCCGTTTGGAATGGTCTGGACGAAAACGGCCGCGCGGTAAATTCCGGGCTTTATTTTTATCAGCTCAGGGCCATCACGGCGAATGGTTTGGTTCAACACACACAAAAGATGATTCTGGCCCGATAACATTTAGCGGCCGTTCTTTTTATAATGTGACTTAAATTCGTTTTGGTTTTCATGCTTAACTGTGGGGCGCACAATGAAACGCAGAAGATTTTTTTCAACGCTGGCCGTTTCGGCCGGCGCCGTTCTAACCGGTGTGGTGTGTCGCGACGATTCACCCGAGTCTTCGGCCGCATCGTTTTCGGCAATGGGATCGTTTATCACCGAACCGGCGCGGGAGATTCCGATTATCGAAGAACCGGACGTGCTTGTCGTTGGCGGCGGTCCCGCGGGGGTGGCTGCGGCCATTGCCGCGGGACGCGCCGGCGCCCGGACAGTTCTGGTCGAGCGCTATAATCATCTTGGCGGATTGTGGACCGGTGGACTGGTGTTGCCGCTGTTGTCGACACATGCGGTGGATAAAAAGGGAAAGCACCAGCAGGTCATTTTTGGCGTTGGTGATGAAATGGCGCAGCGGCTGTTCAAGTTGGATATGGCCATTCACGAGGTCAATCCGGTCATCGATCCGGAAGCGGGCAAATATGTTTTGGATGTGATGATCCGCGAATCGTCCGTCAAAATGCTGTACCACTGCTGGGCTTCCAATGTGATTGTGGAAAACGGCTGGATCAAGGCGGTTATTCTGGAGACAAAATCCGGGCGCGTCGCCATCGCGCCGAAAATGGTTGTGGATGGCACCGGCGACGGCGATATTTTGGCGCTGGCCGGCGAACAATTTGAGAACATGAAATATCACATCGGACTGGTTCATCGGCTGGGCAATGTCGATCGGATTAATCCAAATGCGCCGGGCTACCAAAAAGTCGCGGTAGGCAGCCCAACGCCCATTCCCAGCGTCAACTGGTTCAATATGCATGGTGACGACAATCAGGATGGCATCGATTTGTATACGCTGTCCGAATTGCAGCAAAAATACCGCATTCAGATTTGGGAGAATACACAAAAGATTCGCGCCACGCCCGGGCATGAGGAGGTGTTCCTGCTCGATACGGCGGCACAACTTGGCGTGCGCATGTCGCGCATTCTCGACGGCGAGTACCGCTTAACCATCAAGGACTCGATGACATTCAAAAAATTTGATGACGTCATTGGCATCAGCGGCGCCTGGTGCAATATGCTGTACGAAGGCCGGAAAGTGCCGGTGAACGAACGACCGTTATGGCAGATTCCGTATCGATCATTGCTGCCGAAAAAGACGAAAAATCTCATCGTTTCGGGACGCTGTTTTTGTTTTGAAAAAGCGCTGGTCGAAGATACGCGCATCATCGGCACTTGTCTGGTGACCGGCCACGGCGCCGGTGTCGCGGCCGCTGTGGCGGCGCGTGACAAGACGTCCGCCGCCAACGTTAATATCACAAGCGTGCAGGACGTGCTGCGACAGCAAAACGCCAATCTTGGATGAAACGATACGTTCGCTACATATCCCTCGGGCTGGCTCTATTTTTTATTCTGCCGTTGCCCCTTGGTGGTTTGTCCGGATTTTTTATGTGGACGAGTCCGTTTCTGTTTTTAAACACGGCGCTCGCCCGTCAACCGCTCGTTATCATGCATCTGACCGCGATTCTGGTGCTCGTGGTCGTTGCGCTGCGGCACCGGTGGTTTTGCACATTTATCTGCCCGGTCGGGGTGCTGTGTGATGTCGTTTCAAAAACCAGCCGGTC
>CAYSNA010000294.1:0-7030 GCA_964432185.1 uncultured Cytophagia bacterium | reverse complement strand
CTCTTCTTTACGCGTACCGGAGCGGTTCACATCGATGGACGGGAAGACGCGGCGATCAGACAGACGACGATCGAGCACCAGTTCCATGTTGCCCGTGCCTTTAAATTCTTCGAAAATCACTTCGTCCATACGGGAGCCGGTATCGATCAGCGCTGTGGCGATGACCGTCAAGCTGCCGCCTTCTTCAATATTTCGTGCCGCGCCGAAAAAGCGTTTTGGACGATGCAGCGCATTGGCATCAACACCACCGGAGAGGATTTTTCCGGAGTGCGGCACAACGGCGTTGTACGCGCGCGCCAGACGTGTGATGGAATCGAGCAAAATGACAACGTCCTGGCCATATTCGACGAGTCTTTTGCTTTTTTCCAGCACCATCTCGGCCACCTGTACGTGGCGTTCGGACGGCTCATCGAACGTTGAGCTGATGACTTCAGCCTTGACCGATCGCTGCATGTCGGTCACTTCTTCCGGGCGTTCATCGATGAGCAGAACGATCATTTTAACTTCGGGGTGATTTTCAGAAATGCTGTTGGCAATTTGCTGCAGGAGGATGGTTTTACCGGTTTTCGGTTGCGCCACGATAAGACCGCGCTGGCCTTTACCGATAGGCGTCAACATATCCATTGTGCGCATGGACATGCCGCCTTTTTTGGTTTCCAGATTGATGCGTTCATCAGGATAGAGCGGCGTCAGATTGTCGAACAAAATTTTGGCTTTGGCTTCATCGGGATTCTCAAAGTTGATGGCTTCAACTTTAAGCAGAGCGAAAAAACGCTCGTTGTCTTTGGGTGGGCGAATCTGACCGGAAACCGTATCGCCGGTACGCATGCCGAATCGTTTAATCTGTGATGGCGAAACGTAAATGTCGTCCGGGCCGGGTAGATAGTTATAATCGGCAGAGCGGAGAAAGCCGTAACCATCGGGCAACACTTCGAGCACACCTTCGGCAAAGATGAGTCCCTCTTTTTCAGTCTGTTTTTCTATGATTCGGAAGATGAGCTCGGACTTTTTGATACCGGTGACACCGCTGACGCCAAATTCCTGCGCCAATTTGGCGAGCTCGGCAATCTTTTTGGTTTTTAATTCTGCAATATCCATCAGTTGGATTCCTCATTAATTATAAATTAGTATTAAAATTCGTGTGAAATTTCAAGAATAGCCTAATGAATGATGTTACTTTATGTTAAATGACTATGACAAAGAGATCACTAGGATAAATTCTTGGTAGGTCGTAACGTTGCAATCAGGCCCCGTATGGAGCGCCCAGTTTACATAAAATTAATGTTTGAATTCGAAAAATTATTCCCTTACAGGCTAATTAATTATGTTTTCCTCGCTGTCAAAAAAGTGCATCTTGTCCGTATTTAAACTTAATGTACAGTTAGTACCGACTTTCAGGTCGGATTGCGGCAAAATTCGCGCTGTCAAATTATGGACGCCGGCCTTGACGTAAAGGACGGTTTCATTGCCCATGGGTTCGATGACCTCGATCCTTGTGTTGATCGTCGAGGGCAGCTGTGCTCCGGGGGTAAAATCAATGTGCTCCGGACGAATGCCGAGGGTGACGTTTTGGTTTTCAAAGGCTTTCAAGCTGTCGCACGATTTTTTCGGGACGGGACATGTTATCGAATCCGACTCGAACGTCAACTGCCCGTTGCTTTTAATCCGGCCGTCGATAAAATTCATTGCCGGACTGCCGATAAAACCGGCGACAAATTTGTTCACCGGATTATCGTACAAGTTTAACGGTGAATCAATCTGTTGAATAAGTCCATCTTTGAGCACAACGATTCGATCGCCCATGGTCATTGCTTCCACCTGGTCATGTGTGACATAAATCATGGTTGATTCCAGACTCGTGTGCAGTTTGGAAATCTCGGTGCGCATTTGTACGCGCAATTTGGCGTCAAGATTCGACAGCGGTTCATCAAACAGAAACACTTTGGGCTTACGCACGATAGCGCGCCCAACAGCAACCCGCTGACGCTGACCACCCGACAGGGCTTTGGGTTTCCGCTCCAAAAGATGCGCCAGGTCCAAAATCTCGGCTGCCTCCTTGACGCGCTGGTCAATATCTGCCTTTGAAAATTTGCGCAGTTTCAATCCAAACGCCATGTTATCGTAAACACTCATATGCGGATAAAGCGCATAATTTTGAAAAACCATGGCGATGTCGCGATCTTTTGGCGGCACATCATTGACGATTTTACCGTCAATTTTTAAATAGCCGGCAGAGATGTCTTCCAACCCCGCGATCATTCGCAGCAGTGTCGATTTGCCGCAGCCGGATGGGCCAACGAGCACAACAAACTCTTTGTCCTGAATTTCAATATCAACAGACTTGACCGCGACAAAGTCATTCTCGTAAACTTTGGTAACCTGTTCCAGTTGAACGTGCGCCACGAAATCACCCGAATATCTTCATTTGAGAACGTTTCATTATAAGTCTTTTTCGTTTAATCGATTCGGAGAATGAAACGGAGTGCCAAGTTTTTGAGGTTATGAAGGTTGGACAAAAGTACTTAAAATTAGCTATTTTGTCAAGTCTTTTATTAAAACCAACGCTTCTCCCACAACATAGTGCGAACCGGTGATACAGAGGACCGCCTCTGCATCCACCAACGATATAAGGTCATGTAAAGCATGTGAAAGACTTTTGGCCGGTAAAACGTTAATGTTAAAACGCTGAAACTCGTTTTGCAATTCCCGTGCCGCTAAAGCTCTGTCCGATTGAACCTCAACGGGTTGAACCGTAGTCGCTATCGAGGCGATTTCTTTTGTCATTTCACCATAGTCTTTGTCTTTTAACACGCCCATGCAAACCAGAATTTTTTTATCGCCATAAAAACGGCGTAATTGCTGGACGAGCTGTTGCACGGCGGCAACATTGTGCGCCACATCCAAAATGATGGGCGGATTGTGGCGAATGAGCTGAAACCGACCTGGCCACACCACCTGGCGCAAACCGGATTTGATATGTTCGCGTTTTATGTTCAAGCCACGTGACTTTAGAATATCGCACGCTGATATGGCTATGCACGCATTCGCAACTTGAAATTGGCCATTTAAAGCCAGAGTAAAGTGTTCCGACATCTTTTTTTTGTCGATGGTAGAAAAAGTCGTCTGTCCGGGAGTTTCATCTATCACATTAAACTGATAAAAATCCGTTGCATTGTAAATCGGCGCCTGCTGCTGCTCGGCTTTGGCAATTATCCTGCTGAGCGCCTCTTCCGGCAAATGACCAACGAGGCAGGGACGATTATTTTTGATGATACCGGCTTTTTCTCCGGCAATCTCTGCCAGCGTTGCGCCGAGATGATCGGTGTGATCAAAATCAATGCTGGTGATGATCGACAGCTCCGGATCCACGACATTGGTGGCGTCGAGTCGGCCGCCGAGCCCGGTTTCGAGGACAACGAGATCCGCCTCTTTTTCAACAAAAAAACGAAACGCCAACACCGTCAACGTTTCAAAATAGGTGGCGTTGAACTTTTCAATCACCGGTTTGACGACATTAATGAGCCGGGAAAAATCGTCCGCCTCAATTTTTTCGCCATTATATTGAATGCGCTCGCGCACATCCACCAGGTGCGGCGAGGTGTAGAGTCCCGTTTTATAACCGGCGTTCCGAAAAATGGAGGCGAGCATACTCGCGACCGAACCTTTGCCATTGGTGCCGGCAATATGGACAAATTTCAATTTTTGATGCGGATCGCCGAGTTCGCTCAGCATTTTGTTCATGCTGTCGAGACCAAGTTTCCAGCCGACGGGAATTCGGCTATTGAGAAAATCCAATGCGAGTTCGAGAGTCATGTCAGAGAGTGCCTAGTCATTTCGAAATGGATTGTTCCAATAAAACCGCGTCAGTCCGCGCGCCGTGCCGAAAAAGATGTAATCATCATCCATTTCGATCGAGTAGACGCGGTTATCGGCCAAGCCATCCAACATGGTAAATTTCCGCCAGCGCATCATGCGCCGATCATATTTCAAAACGCCGTCGTTGGTCCCGACCCAAATCGCCTGCCGCGTGGCGTGAATGGTGTTGATGCCTGCATCGGTTTTATATTCTTTTGCCGAAGCATCGAGCCATTCATCGGTCAACGAGTTAAAGCCGTACACACCCCAGTCGGTGCCGAACCAGATTTCCTCGCCCCAGGCCGAAATGGCAAATGTCGGGCGACGCGTCAAGTTTTCATCCAGGCCGTCAAAATAGCCGCCTTCGTCGGTGATTTTATTAAACACGTAAATGCCGAACTCGGTGGCCATCCACAAAAGATTGTCCTGCTGGGCAAAATCAAACACGCGAACAATGCGGTGCGATGGAAAACGCAGCCGCTCAATCCGAAGTGAATCGGTGCCGACCGTGGCGAGGTGCACTTTGGCGACGCCGGATTCCGTGCCGACCCAGAGAAAACGGTCGTCCAGCACCACCTTGTTGATTCGATCGTTGCCGATGCCGTGCGCCGTGGTTAATGTTCGCCAGATATTTTTCTGCTTGTCATGACGAACCAAACCATCGCGCGTGCCAAACCAGACGGTGCGGGCATCCGCCGCAATGGATTTGATCTCGTGACTGGAGAAACCGCTGATCAGACCCGGTTCAAAATAAGTGGGCTTGGCGGGTTGATCGCGCCAAAACGTCACGCCGGTGGGTTCGTCGTGCTCCTGCATTCCGGCCAGCCAATAGCCGTTCATGTCCGGTTCGATGTCGTCAACCACCTCATCCCATAAGCCAAAATCCAGCATGTTCAGTCGGAGAGTGTTGAGGTCGCCGCGGCCGGCGCCGAGCCCCCAGGTGCCGAGCCAGAGTTTATTCCAGTCGTCGGTTATCCACGTGGTGACGGGCCAGTGGCGAAAATTCAAATCATCAATATACTGTTGATCGGCATTGAACAGCAACCCGTCATCCATAAAAAAGTTGGGCAGCGTGCGGCTTCGATTCTCCTTGTGCCCGTGCCAGGTGATGAAATCATCGGACGGTGGCGGCGAGATTTCATAAAAAGTCGCCGAGACGTTATCGGACGAGTACCACATGTTGTCCGACGTCACGACATAAACTTTGCGGTCATCGCCAAATCCAATAGAGGTGACAAATTGATTGAACATGCCCATTTCATCGTAAAAGGCATTTTTCCACAACTGCGATGCCGGCTCGAGATAACTGATGCCTTCTTTGCTGATGGCCCATAAAAAGCCGCTGTTCAAATCCATGGCGGCGAGAAAAATGTCGTTATCCGGCAAACCGTTGCTGGTGGTCCAGGGGAAATCCCACGTGTAGCTGAATTTATTGAGGCGAGTGATGCCACCGGTCGTCGAAAAATAAATATAAGTGTGACCGATGGAAATGTATCGGACAAATCGCGTGGTGCCGTAGGTCACCCAATCGCCCGGCTCATACGCCCAATTGGTTTCGCGAATGCGATCCTGGGACACCGTGGTGCCGGCTAAAAAAAAGCAGAGCGTCAATAAGATGAAAATAGAGCGAGGAAAAATAGCAGGCGGGCAGGTGTGACTTTTTTTCAATGTTCTCGTGAACGTCATAGGCTCAATTCTTTATCCTGTATTTTTTTAATTTTTTATGCAGATTGGCGCGGTCGGTTTGCAGGGCGGTGGCCATATGGCTGACGTTGCCCTCATATTTGGCAAACATCTCCTTGAGAACGTGGCTTTCAAATTGATTAAGAATATCTTTTAATGGCAATTGATTCTCATACGACGGCTGCGTCAGGTGCTGACGGGGCGCGGATGAAAGAACGAGCACATTTTCAACATCCTCGGCCTCGATCGTATCGCCGCTGGTCATGATGCTTAGACGCTCAATGGTATTGCGGAGTTCCCTGATGTTGCCCGGCCATTGGTAATCGATCAAGAGCTGCAGGGCTTCCGAAGAAAAGCTTTTTGGGCGTTTGCCGTTTTTTATGCCGTAAACGGTGGTAAAATGTTGAACCAGTGCGGAAATATCCCCGACGCGACTGCGCAGCGGCGGCAGTTGGATGGGAATGACATTGAGCCGAAAATAAAGATCCTCGCGGAACGTGCCATTGTCGATTTCGGTCAAAAGATTTTTGTTTGTTGCCGAGATGATGCGCACATTGAATTTTTGCGTTTTGGTGCTGCCGACGCGGGTGAATTCGTTTTCCTGCAGCACGCGCAGCAGTTTGGCCTGGGTCTCCGCGGCCATGTCGCCGATTTCATCAAGCAGCAGGGTGCCGCCTTCGGCTTCTTCGATGAGACCGGTTTTGCGTTTATGCGCGCCGGTAAAGGCGCCTTTTTCATAACCGAACAGTTCGCTCTCGATCAGATCGCGCGGCAGGGCGGCGCAGTTGAGTTGCACAAACGGACCGCTTCTGCCGCTCTGCTCGTGAATTTCGCGCGCGACGAGCTCTTTGCCGGTGCCGTTTTCGCCATAAATCAAAATACGGCCGTCACTCGGAGCGGCGCGTTTGATGATATCGCGCAATTCCTGCATAGGCTTCGAGTCACCGATCATTTGATAATCGATGTCGACAATATTTTTTAGTTTGTTGACCTGTGCCTGAACCGACAGTTGTTGGGCGAGCTTTTTCACTTCGAGCAGCACTTTTTCCGGATTGAGCGGTTTTTCCATAAAATCATACGCGCCCAGCTTGGTCGCCTGCACCGCCGTCGTAATATCAGCCTGACCGGAGATCATGATGATTTTCAACTCCGGTTGATTGGCGAGCATGCGTTCCAGTGCCTTGAGGCCGCCCATGCCCGGCATTTTAACATCGCAAAAAGCCATATCAAATGATTCGGTCTGCGTCAGTTCGGTCGCCTCTTCGCCGTTCTGGCAGAGCCGAGCATCGTGCCCCTCTTTTTTCAGCAGCCAGTCCAGGGACTCGCGAATATTTTTATCATCATCGGTGACGATTATTCGCATAATAACCTCTCAGGCGTTATCGGCAACCAGCCGCTCGATACGCTGCACGTTTTCAGCCTTGGTGCGCAGATCAATGATGGCGTGGCTGTTTTCATACTCAATATTGAGAATCTCGGCCATTTCATGTAA
>CAYSNA010000293.1:0-7052 GCA_964432185.1 uncultured Cytophagia bacterium | reverse complement strand
AATCAACACTTCAAAGCCCTCATCCTTGACATGGATGGCGTTTTTATCGATACCGAGACACTGGTCTTTGATATTTTTCGCACGGTATTTGAACCGTTTAACATCAACGTGTCAAACGAGTACCAGTACAAATTCATCGGCAAGCCATTCAGCAGCAATCTCGATGGCATTAAAAAAGATTTCAACATCGAATTCGATAACGATACGGTTCGTGATACCTTTGATGCCGTTTATGAACAAATGTTGACGGCGGCGCCGATTTGCGTTCAGGACGGCATCCGGGACATCATCCATAAAGCGCAAGAGCAAAAATTGAAACTCGCCTTGTGTACAACATCCAACCGGCATCATGTGAATGCCGTTTTTCGCAAGGTCAAAGAGAGTTCATTTGATCCCAACATTTTTTTTGATGCTGTCGTTAGCGGAGATACGGTAACACATCGAAAGCCGCACCCCGAGCCGTATCTCGCAGCCGCCCAAAAACTGGCATGTGCTCCGCAGGAGTGTCTGGTTATAGAAGATTCCCTGTCCGGCATCACGTCCGCAACATCCGCCGGTTGCACGTGCATCGGATTACGACAGCCCTATAATCAACATATTGATTTTTCGAGTGCGGATCACATTATTGACGATTTAAAACAGGCGATTCATTTTATTTAATCTTGGGAGAATACTATGCCGGGACCGGGCAATGACATCATCGGGCAGGAGGAATTGGAGCAATTGACCGAGGTCATCAACGCCGGCCATGTTTTTCGCTACGGCCGTTTGGATGATCCGAATTACACACGCAAAGTCTACACGTTTGAGCAGGAACTGGCGTTGCGCTGCGGCGTCAAGCACGCGCTGGCCGTCACTTCGGGAAGCGCCGCATTGATTTGTGCGCTGCGCGCCATAAATCTGCAGCCCGGAGATGAAATCATTGTGCCGGCCTACACATTTATCGCCACGTTCAGTTCGATTATTTTTTGCGGCGGCATTCCCGTGCTCGCAGAAATTGACGAGAGTTTAAATATTGATCCAAACGATATCGAAATAAGAATCACGTCCCGAACCCGCGCCATCATGCCGGTGCATATGCTCGGCAACGCCTGTGACATGGAAACGATAATGGCCATCGCGCAACGTCACAATTTGATTGTCATCGAAGACGCCTGTCAAGCTAACGGCGGCTCCTACAACGGCAGGTCACTTGGATCGATCGGCGCTATGGGCGCCTTTTCGCTGAATATTTTTAAAACCATTACTTCCGGCGACGGCGGCGCGCTCATCACCAACGATGAGGATTTGTATATCCGCGCCTTTGCCACGCATGATCAGGGCCATCTCCCCAACCGCACCGGCGTTGAAGTCGGCGCACGCAGTATTCTCGGGATGAATTTCCGCATGAATGAAATGACCGGCGCTGTGGCACTGGCGCAGCTTCGTAAAATGGACTGGATCATAAAAACGCTTCGCGAGAAAAAATCAAAATTAAAATCACTCATCTCGGATATTCCGGGCGTCCACTTTCGTTCGCTGCCCGATCCGGAGGGCGAGTGCGCCACCATTTGTACGGTCATTTTTGAGGATCCGGCAAAAGCGACCGATGTGGCGAAAAAATTAAAGACCACAACGGTGGACCACAGCGGCTGGCACGTTTACGCCAACATGGAACATTTTTCAAAATGGATGAGAGAAAACAATCTGCCGCACGGCAAAGGCGCTTATCCTCAAACAGATGACATCTTGAGCCGCGCCATCAACCTGAGCGTAGGCGTTGTCGATGCCGGGCTCGGAGCAGCGTTTGGTATCAATCTACAATCAACGGATGAGGAGATTTTACAGATAGCGAATAAATTTATCCGCGCATGCGGGTAATTTTTTTAATTCATACAAGCCTTCAAGACAAATGACGACGACAGGTTAGAGCTCTCATGACATTGAGCGCCGCATGCCGCCATTTGCCTGATATTCTCCTTTCATTTCACACAATTATTTTTATTTTTCAGAGTCAGGTTCACAATCCTCAAATTGAAAAAAGAAGAATCAAACATATCCATTTTCAGGAGCCCACCATGTTTAACAAGGAAGCACAATCACAACAACACAAACCAACTCTTCGCGTCGGTCTCATTGGTCACCAGTTTATGGGCGTGGCGCATTCAAATGCGTTTCGAAACGCCGGCATCTGGTATGATATGCCGTGCAATATCGAACTCACGGCTGTGTGCGCGAAAGACTCACAAGAAAACCTGCAGGCTTTTGCCGACAAGTTTGGCTGGAAAAGCATTGAAACCGATTACGAAAAGCTGTGCGCTCGCGATGACATTGACCTCATCAGCGTCGCCACTCCTGGATTTTTACACAAGCCCATGGTTTTGGAGGCGGTCAAAAACGGCAAGCACGTGCTGTGCGAAAAGCCGCTCGCCAATACGCTGGTGGATGCCATCGATATGGCGGAAGCGGCGCATAAGGCCAACGTTCGGCATTGCTGCGGTTATTCCTATCGCTCCACCCCGTCACAGGCACTGGCGAAACAGTTGATTGATGAAGGCAAGCTCGGCCGGATTTACCATGTTTACGCCCGTTATGCGCAGGACTGGATTGTTGATCCCAATTTCCCCATGGTCTGGCGCTTTGACAAAAAACTTGCCGGCTCCGGTTCGCTGGGCGATATTTGTGCGCACTCGATTGACGCCGCGCGTTTCATTACCGGACTCGACATCAAGGAGGTCGTCGGCAATTTGAAAACCATGGTCCCGGAACGTCCGTTGAACGCCGATGAGCCGAACGGCGAAAAAGGCCAGGTGACGGTGGATGACGTGGCGCAATTCCTCTGCACCTTTGACAACGGCGCTACAGGCTGTTTCGAGGCCACGCGTTTGGCGACCGGCCGCAAGAATAACAATACGATTGAGATTAACGGCGAAAAAGGCTCGATCAAATGGGATTTTGAAGATCAGAATTATCTGCAGTTTTATGACCGCACGGCGCCGGCGCACCAGCAAGGCTTTGCCAGAATTAACGCCACGGATTCGGTTCATCCCTATGGCGGCGGCCCGTGGCCGGTGGGTCATGGTATTGGTTATGCGGATTGTTTTGTCATCGAGGTTGTCAATTTCCTCACCGCCATTACCGACGACACCGAATATCATCCTGATTTTTTTGACGGTCTGGCCGTGCAAAAAGTGCTGGATGCCATCGAACGTTCATCCAATGAGAAAAAGTGGGTGACTCTATAACATTCACATTTTGCACGTTTGTAAAACTCGTTGAAAAATATACTCGCGCAACGTTTCCAGGGAACTTGGGACGTTAAATCATTACAGATCTTCACCTTTGCGTCGTCGTCAGAAAAGTGAATTTGTGAAAAAAAATCGCTTGCGTCTCACGTAACGTCATAGCTTATATTGTTCTGTTCATTGAAAACAGCAAAAAGTGATATGAGAACCTACACCATCAGTCGTGTGGCCAAACTGGCGGGTGTCAGCGTCCGGACGCTGCATCATTACGATCACATCGGTTTGCTCACGCCGTCAAAGTCGGAAAAAGGATACCGCTATTACGACCAAAACGATCTCATGCGTTTGCAGCAGATTCTGTTTTACAAGGAATTGGATTTCCCCCTCGCCGAGATCAAAGCCATTCTTGATGATCCCGATTTTGATATCGTCAGGGCTCTCAAACATCATCGGCGTGTGCTCGAACAGCGTCATTTACGCACTGCTGTTTTGCTGAACACCATCGACAAAACCATAACGACGTTAACCGAGGAGCAATTCATCATGAAAGAAGAAGAACTGTACGAGGGATTTCCGAAAGAAAAAATCGACCGTTGGAACAAAGAGGTCGATGCCAAATATGATCCGGAACTCGTGCGCCAATCGCGTGAGAAAGTGAAACGCACGACCAAAGGCGAATGGAACGACTACAAAAAGCAAAGCGAGGCGCTGAATCTACAGATCGCGGATCATATGCATCTTGATCCGACATCTGATAAAGTGCAAGCGCTCATCGCCAAACACCATCAAAGCATCGAGTTCTTTTATAAAGCAAACGCGGAGGTTTATGCCGGTCTCGGTCAGCTTTATGTGGATAATCCAGAGTTCACCGCGTACTATGAAAAGATCAAATCCGGCATGGCGTTTTTCATGCGGGATGCGATGAAACATTATGCGGAAACGGTGCTGCGGAAACAGGAATAGTCAAACATCCGTTTGAATAATTCATTCGAATTATTGCACGAAATCATTACATTTTAAAAGCTATGTGATTTAGCGTCAAATTGGCATCACACTCAAGGAAAGAAAATGAAAACTAATCAAACTGATTAGCTCCAAGATTTTCAATGTTATTCAGCATTGAGGTGCTATGATGAAAAAGTATACGTCAATCCGGCCGCTTATTGCACTGTGCATGAGCATTTTTATCGTTGTATTTCCTAAAACGTCGAGTGCCGAAAGATTTGTCCATGTTGGAGTGAGCCGTTCCAGCATCACAGCCGAGAGTCAATGGACAACCGGTTATCTACTCGGCCTGCAATGGCAAAAAGGATTTGCCGGCCGTTTGAGTTACAGCTATGGTCTTCAAGCGGCATGGCGCCCGATTCGAATCGAGGAAAAAGCTGCCGTAAGCTATCCGGGTTTTGTAAACTTGAATAATTATGACATCCGCCCATTTTATCTGGATGTGCCTCTGGCGCTTCATTTTTCCGTTAATCCGCGCAAACTAAAGACGCTGGATGTTTTTGTCGGAACCTCGGTCAATTTTTGCCTAACTGCACGGGCAGAATTTGAACGCATTCGCACACTTTATGAACCGCCGCTTGATCCTGGAACGCCGATTGAATATCCGCCTTATGATTATACTCATATTGAGGATCCAGGCCCCATCATTCCACTTTTGGAAAACACCTATTTGGGTCTTGTGGCAGGATTTCAGTGGCGGCTTTTCCGTCATCCGATATCGCTGACGTATATGTACAGTAAATTGGGCAGCATCAGCGCCATCGAATTTTTGGAGCCGTATCACAATCTATGCTTGTCCGTGGCATTTGACACAACTCGAGGATTTTAGAATGAATCGAAGACATTTTTTACAGCAACTTGGAACCATCGCAGTAAGCAGTTCAGTGCTCTCAATTGGAACGACAGGCTGTTCAAAATCCACGCGCCGGCCTAATGTTATCTATATTCTCGCCGATGATCTCGGTTACGGCGATTTGAGCTGTTTTGGCCAGACAAAATTCCAAACGCCACATCTGGACAAGATGGCGGCAGAGGGCATGATTCTCACCGATCATTACGCCGGTTCCACCGTCTGCGCGCCCTCCCGCGCCAGTTTGATGACCGGCTTTCACACCGGCCATTCCTGGGTGCGCGGTAATTATGAAACCGGGCCGCATGGATTTGGCGCCTGCCTCGAACTGCGTCCAGAAGATGTGACCATCACCGAAATCGCCAAACAGCAGGGCTATGCCACCGGCGTGTTCGGCAAATGGGGACTCGGCGTTTTAGGCACGACGGGTCAGCCGGATAAAAAAGGCGTGGATGAATTTTTCGGTTATCTCAATCAGGGACATGCGCATTTTTATTACACGGATTTTTTATGGAAGAATGGCGAGAAATTTGTCATTGAAGAAAACATAGATGGGAAACATGGCAAATATACGCACGATTTGATCGTTGATGAAGCGTTGGCTTTTATCAAAAATCATCAGAATGATCCGTTTTTCCTCTACCTGCCATGGACCATACCGCATGCCGAAATGCTGGTGCCCGAGGAGTCGATGGAGCCGTTTCGCGGCAAATGGCCGGAGACTCCGCATTACGGTGAAAATGATGGTCACACCGGTCAATACGGAACGCAGCTCGAACCCAAAGCCGCGTTTGCCGGCATGGTCACGCGTTTTGATCGCGATGTCGGACGCCTCTTTTTTTTATTGAAAGAATTGGGCCTGGATGAAAATACGTTGGTCATGTTCAGCAGCGACAACGGCCCGCATAAAGAAGGTGGACATGATCCGATCTTTTTCGATAGCAACGGTCCGCTACGCGGCTTAAAACGCGATCTCTACGAAGGCGGCATACGCGTCCCGACTATTGCTCGCTGGCCGGGAAAAATTCAACCGGGTACAACATCATCGCACATCTCTGCCTTTTTGGATGTGTTGCCAACCGTGTGCGAGACCATCGGCGCGCTAATCCCAAAGGAGATTGACGGCATCTCTTTTCTCCCGACGTTGCTCGGTCAAACGAAAAAACAGAAACAGCATGATTATCTGTACTGGGAGTTTCATGAAAATCCGACGACATCGCAAGCTGTTCGAATGGGAAAATGGAAAGCCCTGCGACATGCGCCGAGCGGCCCGATCGAGTTGTATGATTTAAGTCAGGATATTGGCGAAGAGAACAATGTGGCGCTTGATTTTCCTAAAGTCGTTGAGCAGATGAAAAACTATTTGGACAATTCGCGGACGCCACATGAGATCTGGCCATTAAAGGATTGAGTCCACTACATCCAGGGGATTTACATCCACTAGGTGTGAGGCGACTATTTTAAAAAATAATCTTGATCACTTTTGTCTGCTGACTATACGTCACGTCCTCCACGGTCATCGCCACCATTTCGCTGAGGTTATAATACCCATCGCCTTTTTTGTCTATCAAATAAACACCATCAAAACGGAACTCTACCATAATCTTGTCGAGACTTTCACCAAAATAGACGTGAATTGAATTAAGATTGGCGCCAATGCGATCAACTTTGTCCTGTACGAGTTTGGCGTTTTTCTGACCAATGGATAATGTGTTGTCTTCCTCGACAGAAACCGGCATGGAGCAGGAAACCAGCATTATTATGGACAGCAATCCCCAAAAGAAAATGCTTTTTTTCACGATTGATTCTCCTCTTTTTTTCAGTGTGGTCACCGGATTTTCAGGTAACACTCCATTACGAACCGAGAACGAAGGAGTTACAACCAAAGGGCATAAAACAAAAAGCCTCAGATGTTAATAAAACATCTGAGGCTTTAACTGAGCAGGAGACGAGATTCGAACTCGCGCCCCCAA
>CAYSNA010000292.1:0-7067 GCA_964432185.1 uncultured Cytophagia bacterium | reverse complement strand
TCGGTGCCGTTGTCAATGCCAAGTCGGGCGCTCCACTCCATGTTGGATTGGCCGGAACAGAGCCACACCTCACCGATGAGAATATCTTCCAGCACAATCGTGTTGCTGCCGATGAACGTCAACGTATGCGGCCCGCCTGCCGCCGGTGTGTTGAGGGTTGCGCTCCAGTTGGCGCGGTTATCGGCCGTGGCTGTGACCGGCGTTGAATTCCAACTGCTCACAATGGTGACATTCTCACGTGGTTTGGCCCAGCCCCAAATTTTTACTTTGGTATTTTGTTGCAGCACCATGTGGTCGTTAAAAATGGCGGGGAGGAAAATTTTTGCTGACGCATTGGTGGCAAAAATCAGAATCACCAGAAACAACAAACAATATTTTTTCATGAATACCTCGGTGGCTAAAACTGGAATGTTGAGCTTTTTCATCAAAGGTCAATTTGCACTATTTATGTCCTTTGGTCAAATTGACACGAGTTTGTTTCCCCCAAAATGCAGTTGAACGGACATCTTATTGCAAAACAGCGCCTCCCCATTCCGTGGCAACAAATCCGGATCGATCAAAAAATGGAATGAATGGTGTTGGCACCTCGGTTTGAATCTGACGCGGCGTAAATAAAAACCAGAGTCGCAGAATATTATCCGGTTGCGGAGTAATTTCAATGGGACAGAAGAAATCAATATCCTCATTAATCAAGGGCCGGATGTCGTAAAAGGGCGCGTCGTTTAAAGCGGGAAGCCAATAGTCGAGGAAATCATCAATTTCCCGGGCGTTAAATCCGTAGCGCGGCAGGATATCGGTGAAAAAGACATCAAGATGTTCGGCCGAAACACACCATCCCGCGTTCGGTTTGGTCAGCGGCACCTCGGCTTCATAAAACAAAAAGTTATACGTTTCATCCAGTCGGCCATTCGGTTCGGCCCATACGGACCAGCCGTTATGATAATCCGGGATGGACGTGGTGATGTAGCCCTTAGGATCGAGAGTCACATCAACCTGCATGGCGGTTTCGGGATAGAGATAAACATTGGGTTTTCGAACAAGGTGCGGATCGGGTGTTTTATATTTAATGCTGCGTGTCGCGTTGAAAAATCGCAAAAACGAATCGCCAAAAACCAGCCCGAGATTCCAGCACATCGTCGACTTGTCCATAAAGCTGTATCTCTCCACGCCCATCGAAAAGACGACATGCAGATTGCTGATCACATTATAGGACAATTGCGGCGCGACGATAATGGTTGAATACTCTTTTTTGTCTTCATCATCCAGGTAGGGCAGACCTGTTGATGGAAAAACATGGGTATAGGTGCCAAAGCCATATTGGCTGTCAATCCGAAAAGCGAGCTTGTCCCACGCGCCATCAACATATAAACCGAGATATTGTGACGATAAAAATTCGTGTGTATTGTTTGTCGTGAGGGCGCCGTGCTTGCCGAAATAAACACCGATAAAATTTCGTCGCAGACCGAGTTGTACATCGTACGCGGTGGCGTAGTTGGTTTGAAAAAAGCTAAAATTCGATTCAAGCGATGATGGATTGAAGGCTAGTCCGACGCCAAACAAATTCAAGCCAATGATTTTTTGATACGGCCAGTTTTCCGCCTGTTGCGTTTTACCAGGGGCGCTGTGGGAGAGGAACCCATAGGCACGGAATAATGAATCAGCAAAAGAGGTGGTTCCCATCAACAAAATAAAGAAAACTAGATTACGTTTCATAACGATCCTATCGAATGAGTAAAATCTTTTGAACACCTTGAACACCCGGGGCTGAGAATTTAACGAGATAAACACCGCTCGACACTGACGCGCCCAAATGATTTTTCCCGTCCCATGTATAGTGATATGTGCCGCTATTATTTTGCCCCTTGTATAAATTTCTTATCAATTGACCGGCAGCGTTATATATCGCTAACGACATGTCACAATCTCGCGGCAGTTCCAGATCAACCGTTACGCTTTCATTAAACGGATTTGGGTAGGGACGTGAGAGTTGAAAACGCTCCGGGATTTTATGGATCGATTGTGCATAGTGTCGTTCAAAGTTAAAATTGCTCAAATATAAAAACTTGGCATATCCGGCCGCAGTTTTCACCGCCGCGACGCCATGAAGGGCATCATAGCCTTGACCGATGACATAGGCGCCAATGACCTCCTGCGAATCACCCGGCGCCATTGTAAATGGACCGGACGACAAGTGCGTCCATCGATCGCCGCACTCATGGCGATCATCGACAAAGCCGCTGCCCATCAGCGGATCGCCAGAAAAACGAAACGGTGTCGGCAAACCTGTAATTGGATCAATTATTTCAGAGCCATCATTGAGATAACCTTGTGCAACATTATAGGCTTCTTCAGCGCTACCCGGCGCTGCGACATCCGCCCATCCTCAGCCGGAGCCAATAAAGGATGTCATAGGCAGATTTTTAAAATCCTGTCGTCTCTTGCCAAACAGCAAGCCATTTTCTCCCGGCGACAATACCAATGGCCCCTGCAACAGCACGAAACCAAAACCAGGTGGAGCAGGATAAAAAATATGATCAAGAGTTTGGGCATAGCCATAGCCCAAACTCAATGTGCTATCGCATCCTGCTCGGTTATTGGAGGCATCGCCAATGTCATAATCCAGGAACAACGTCACATAAGCGTCATCGATCACATTTTCACTTTTATTAAAAATTTCCCATTTGACGAACATCATGTCCGACCACGGCGGCACATCATCATATCCCCAAACGGTTATTTGTATTTCGATACCGAGAGGCTCGCTAAACCAATGTCTCTGCCTATCCGCATCATTGATGACCATCCACAATGTTTGATCGCCGAGCAACAATGGAATTCGTTGACCGTTTTGATCCAGGCTATCTTGCCCTGCTTTTGTCTTGACGATTGGTGCGCTGTATTGCCACGGCCAGCACTGCAAGTCGCCTGTTCCATCATGATTAATTTTAAATATCCGTGCGACTGACGAGTCTGCAGCACGACTCCCCACTGGAACGGGACCAGCGGCAAATTCGGTCGAATATTCAGTCCATGCTGTTCGAATATCACCATTTACAATTCCCGTTATACCCATACCTGAGCTATAACCAACTGTCCCACCATTTATGTTTGGCCAAACCATACCGCCACGATCGGTCACCCT
The DNA here is from genome assembly GCA_964432185.1 of uncultured Cytophagia bacterium. Lineage (GTDB taxonomy): Bacteria > Zhuqueibacterota > Zhuqueibacteria > Residuimicrobiales > Krinioviventaceae > Kriniovivens. Next base: position 3,925 of record CAYSNA010000292.1, on the reverse strand, counting down.
GTGTGAAATTAAAAGTCCATCAGCTTCCATCCAGGAAAAAATATTATTGCCGTCAAAAAAATTGGAATCCGCTTGATCAAATGAAGAAGCATAATGATGCGTTGATTTGGCAAAAAGCATCCCATCAACCACCAAACATATAAAAAGTGCTAGTACGAGTTGCTTCATTTTTTTGTCCCCAATGAGAAATATTTCTGTTTAAAGATAAGCAACAAATAAAGTGTTCGCAAGAATGAAAATATCTATTTTCCCAAGGAATTTTGAGTTTAAAGATGATTTTCAACAACATTATTTGTATACTTGAGACATCATTTATAAAACGTGGAGAAAAGATGAAAAGTAAAATGTTATTTGTCATCCTGTGTGTGACAGCGAGTTTTGCATTGATGAGCTGCAGCGACGGTGGCTGGATGTCCCTGTTCGACGGCGAGACGATGAACGGCTGGCAGCCGGTGGAGAATCCGGACACGTGGACCGTTGAGGACGGCGCTTTAAAGTGCAACGGCGGGCGCTCGCATCTGTTTTATGTTGGCGATGTAAACGGCGGCACGTTTAAAAATTTTGAGTTGCAGGCAGATGTGAAAACCAAACCAGGATCCAATTCCGGCATCTATTTTCATACCGAGGTGCAGGAACAGGGCTGGCCGAACAAGGGCTACGAGTGCCAGGTGATCAATTCCAATCCTCAAGTTGAACCGGGCGCTTATCAGGAATTTAAAATGACCGGCAGCATTTACGGCATCCGCAATGTGTGGAAATCACCGGCCGTGGATGATGAGTGGTTTCACTATCACATCAAAGTGCAGGGTCGAACCATCCAAACGTTCATCAACGGCGAGTTGATCGCCGAGTATACGGAATCCGACGATCCGGCGCTCACCGAGCTGATGGGCGGCCGTCGATTGGGTGAGGAGGGTACATTTGCGCTGCAGGGACACGATCCGGGCAGCACGGTGTTTTATAAAAATATCAAAGTGAAACCGCTGCCGGAGAATCTCGAAACGCCCGGCACGCCGATTGATCCGGTTGTCGACGCCAGGCTCATCAAACTGGCGCAGCAGAATTTTCCGCTTATGGATTTGCACGTGCATCTCAAGGGCGGACTAACGGCCGAGCAAGCGCTGGCCAATGCGCGAACATACGGTTTCACCTACGGCCTGGCGGTAAACTGCGGCCTCAAAATGGGATTTGAAACCAACGAGGCTTTGGAAGAATTTATTTCCACGTATAAAAAACCGACCGGCACTTTTTTCGCCATGCAGGCCGAAGGGCGCGAGTGGCTCACACTGTTCGAACCGGAAACCATCGCCAAGTTTGATTATGTTTTCACCGATGCCATGACCTGGACGAACAAAAACGGCACGCGCATGCGCTTGTGGATCAAGGAAGAAACCGAGGTCGGCGATCCGCAGGATTTTATGGAGCAGCTCGTCGGGGCGATTGAGAACATTCTCACCGAACCGGTGGATATTTACGTCAATTCCACCTATTTGCCGGAAGAAATCGCTGATCAGTACGATCAATTATGGACGCCGGAACGCATGGATCGCGTCATTAACGCGTTGCTCAAAAATGGTGTGGCGCTGGAAATCAATAACCGCTATCGGATTCCCAGCCAGGCCTTTATTCAACGCGCCAAGGATGCCGGCGTTAAATTTACCTTCGGCACCAACAATGGCGGCGCGGATGATCTGGGGAACCTGGATTATTGTATCGACATGGTGTACGCGTGTGACTTGAAACCCTCGGATATGTGGTATCCCGCAACGAAAAACTAGTCAAAACATTAAAAGGCGGCTTGAAAATCGGGCCGCCTTTTTTATTCAGCGTAAAGTTCGATATCCCTGCCGCCTGACAAAAAATCATTTGAATCGATAAACATTTTTTTCCAGATATAAAATCCGGTGAGCACCCAGATGTAATTATAATGCCAGCGCAGGCGCGGGTGCGGCGGTGCGTCAAGAATGGAACGGATATAGGGATAATTAAAAATGCCGTCCTGTTCGATTCTCTCTTTGGTCAGAATTTTTTCTGCTGTCGTTTTTAAATCTTTTTGAAATTGCAAATAGGGATTAAAGGTAAATCCCCATTTTTTCTTGTTCAAAATACGCTCGGGCAGGTGCGTCGCCATGGCCTTGCGCAGCAGGCCCTTGGTTTGGCCGCCGGGCATTTTCATTTTTGCCGGGATGGACAAACCGAGTGTGACCAGATCGAGGTCGAGGAACGGCACGCGCTCTTCCAGCGAGTGGCTCATGGACATGCGGTCTTCGACCAGCAAATAATCATTGAGCATTTTGCTGCCAAACTCGGCGAGATAAACCTGATCGAGCGGGGTCATGCCGCCAGATTTTTCAAACAGGGGATCAAACTCTTTTGAAACAGGCTCAAGGTTGTTTTCTAAAAACGGGGCCGCATAAATTTTTTCGAGGTGCGCGCGGTCAAAATCCCAGACATTCCGCAAAATGAGATAAAATTTTTGGATATTGCCGGTGGCCAGCATCATTTGCAGACCGCGACGATACTCATCAAATTTTTTCGGCAGCACACTGGTTTGCAGGCGATACAGTAGACCGCTCAATTTTGCCGCCACTGTAGATTCAAAGCCTCGTGGAATGAGATTGTGCAGTCTGTTGAACGGCAAAATAAATTTGTGAATATCATAGCCGGAAAACAGCTCATCGCCGCCGAGTCCACCAAGCGCGACTTTGACGTGTTGGGAGACAAACTCGGACATGGCAAAACCCTGCAGCAAATTGATTTTCGGCTCTTCAGCGTGCCAAATCACCTGCGGCATATTGCGCATCGGATTGAGATCAAGGCGCAGGACGCGGTGGTTGGTGCTATAATACTCTGCCGTGGTTTGCGCGTCATCAATTTCGTCGGTCGGCTCGTTGAATCCGAGAGTAAACGTATTCACATTTTCCGCGCCCTCTTGGCGCATCATCGCGACGATGGAGCCGGAATCCATGCCGCCGGAGAGATAAACGCCAATGGGCACATCCGCAACGAGCTGGCGTTTGACTGCCTGACGCAGATAAAACGGAATTTCCTCCTGCCAGTCGGCCTCGGATTTTTTATAATCGATCTGCGGAACGAGACGGAAATAGCGTTCGATTTTTTCAATGCGGCCGTTGTCGATAATCATGTAATGGGCGGCGGGCAAACGAAAAATATTTTTGATGAGCGTTTCGTTCGTCTGATTGTAACGCAAATTGACCTGATGATGCAGCGCCTGCGGATTTAGCCGGCGTTCGACCGCATCGTGCAGCAGGATGGCTTTGTATTCGGAGGCAAAAAGAAAAACATCCGCATTGGAAAAGTAGTGCAGCGGCTTGATGCCAAAATGATCGCGCGCCAGAATCAGGCGTGAGCGGCCGTCGCGTTCATCCAAAATGGCAAAAGCAAAAATGCCGTTGAGACGGGCAAACGAATCAGGGCCATCGATTTCAAAAAGTTTTAGAATGACCTCGGTATCGGATTGAGTTTGAAAGGTGACGCCGCGTTTTTGCAATTCGTCGCGCAGCTCGCGATAGTTGTAAATCTCGCCGTTGTAGACGATGGCGAGTGATTTATCCGCGTTAAAAATGGGCTGGTCGCCGGTGGAGAGATCGATGATACTCAGCCGGCGATGGCCGAGACAGATATCACCGGATTGATAGACCGCCGCGTTGTCCGGGCCGCGATGCGCGATCATGTCGCACATGCGGCGGACGAGCGAGGTGTTGTCTTTATGTTCGAAAACGCCGGCGATACCGCACATAGGGGAATTTCAAATTACGTATGTCAAATTAAAAGAACTAAATCTGTAGTTGTCCGCTGAAGTACATATTGAATTTTGTAAATGTTCTTTTTCAGCAAAACTTTACCACGAATTAAAAAAATAAAAAATCTCTAATTCCTGTAAATTCGTGCATAATTGGTAAAA
>CAYSNA010000291.1:0-7083 GCA_964432185.1 uncultured Cytophagia bacterium | reverse complement strand
GCCCAGGTATAAAACAGCCAGCGGCGGACATGATATTCAAAATCCGACCATTCGGCGCGTTTTTCCTTTTGATCTTCTTTCCAGTCGCGCATGGCGCCGCCGGTGCGCACCACCTGGCCGCCGGTCAGCTCGCCCATCGCGCCATCATGGATTTTCTGAATGGCCTGGCGCAGCGGTTTAAAGCGCCGCATCTGCGTGCCGGCCACCACGGTTAAGCCTTTTTGTTTCGCCAGCTCGGCCGTTTCAATAACGGAGCGAACGCCTACGGGATCAACGGCAATCGGTTTTTCGATAAAGACATGTTTACCGGCGTCAACCGCGGCGCGAAAATGCTGCGGACGAAAATAGGGCGGCGTGGTCAGGATGATCATATCCACATCGGAATCTATGACTTTTTGAAAGGCATCCAGACCGACAAACGTGTTCTCCGGATTTACTTTATAGATATTTCGCACCGGCAGGGCGCGCTGCTCGAGATTATTTTTGATGCGTTCTTCGGCTGTATCCATAACATCCTGAAAAACATCGCCCATCGCCACAAGCTCAACACCCTCGGACGATTCGGCGCAATCGATGATGCCCGCGCTCGTGCCGCGGCCGCCGCAGCCGATCAGGCCGACGCGAATTTTATCCGAACCCGCGGCAAACACGCCGCCCGTTCCCGCAACCAGCGTTGCGCCGGCAACGGTTGATGCTTTTATGAACTCCCGTCGAGTAACATTGTTTTTTTCTAACATGATGACTCTCCCGATTTATATGAACAAGATCTTTATATGTCGTTATCGGATCAAAGTTACTTTCAGTTTTATATTTTCAATAACGATAAAATAAACGCCACTTGGCATCAAATTACCGAGCCTATTTGTGGCATCCCATTCAATAATGTTGGAACCCATTCTTATTTTTTTCTTCAGAGCAGTAACGCATTGCCCTTGAATATTATAAATCTGAATTTCAATCTCCTCCTCAACAATGGAAAATAAATTAATATAAATATGAGCTGTGAAAGGATTTGGATAAACTGCTTGAATCGAGAATTCACCATTTAATTTTCTAAAGGACTCGATTTCAACAATTTCGACCTTTAAGAAAAGAGTATCACCTTTTGACAAGTGGCTAATAAATTCAGAAGAATCTTGGCCACTCCCCCAACTCCTAAAAATATACCCCTCATGCGGTTCACACGCAAATTTAATTGGTAAATTGGCATAGTAAACTCCATCGTGAGGGAACTTGTTAACCTTGTAACCATTTATTTTAATCGTTCCGTTATCACAGTGTTTATTTAATATCTTAATATGCGCCAGCCCTCCTAATTTGAAAGCTTTGTCGACATTCTCCAGAAAACGTGCCGGTCGTTCTTGAATAAAATTTTCCATTTTTCTTATATTTTCATTCCATTGATATTCGGATTCTCCCCATCTTTCGCTTTCATGTTTTATTTCAGGTTCAATCAAAAACACGAGAGAATCGAGTACTGCATTTAATCGATTTTTATGTAATTCTTCATTTAATCGGTAGCAGATACGATTCACAAAATATTCGCGAAATTTGTCTGATTCAATTAAATTATAAAATACTTCATTACCTTCCTCAGTCGAGATCATTTTGTCAACAAGATTGAATTCTGCACTTGGTCCAAAGCAAATATCAGCATCCCATACTAACCAATTCCATTTTGTCCCCTTCCGAATTTCACGATAGTTATATATATTATTAGTCGGCCAATCCCAATTGGCTGACAATAAGTTCAAAATATAATAATCTGTGAAATTCTCAACATTTATTAATGATGAGGCTATCTGATAATTTTGATCATATTCAAAATCAGAGCTTTTAAAAAATTGAATTGTCTCATGCCAAAAGTCAAGTGTTCCTAATTCGGCAATAACATTATCTTTTATTAAATCAACATTTTTAATGCCAACTTGATTTTCAAAAAATTGGTTATTAATTCGTTCTCCAATTGTATAAATCCCCCAGTATTCTCCGTTCAAATAAAGAGCAACTGGATACTTGTTTGTTTGGGAGTATCCCATTCGTGAATAGAGTTCCATCATTAGGTGATCTCTAATCAGAGACCAATTCCTCCCCATTGCCCGAGGATCAGCAACAGAATCATTTCCTCCTCCGTCCAAAATTAAAACATCCTGTTTTGGAGGCGCTTTTTTGTTAACAGTATTCGGATAATATTGCAAAGGCTCCTCAAAATAGACTCGAAAACTCTTCTTGGGGATGTACCGACTAATGCCACCATGTATCCTAAGGCTGCATTCCGCTTGAACAAGATCAATTCCCTCAGAATCCATTAAACAGTACAATGCAGGGCGCTCCCACCGCTCCCCCTTTTCACCATAATTTGGCTCCGCTGGATTATTCCCTACAACATAGATGCCGTAATCGGGATCCCACAAATTATCTGGCGAGGTAACGATTGACAAAATATTTAGGGATTTTTGCGGCTTTATCACAAAAATCCGCGAAACGATCTCGCTATTAAAATAATTATCTTTTGCGCAACACGCCCTGATAACTGTTGGTTTCTCGATAAATATCCCTCTATTGTCATAAAGAATAGAATTTGAATCTGGCTCGCTTCCGTCTAGAGTATAGTAGATATGACAGTTTTCCGATGGTCGAAGAATTGTCACCGTAATGGGCTCGGGATAATATCCTTTGTCTGGTATAAGTAAAGGAGGCGGAGCTTGGCCAAATCGGATATCAGAAATCGAATTTACCAGCCCAGGTGTCGGCTCCGAGAAGAAAACCCAACGGTCTGTGACTGTCGGAATTCTGCCAAAAGAACGGTCTGTAATTTGGGATGAAAAAGAGATCGAGTCTATAACACTTTTTCTTTTGGTATAGATACCAATGTATTCGCCGCCAGCATCAAGTTTAAAATTTGCGTGAACGGGAGGAATATTACTTGAAGTTGCACCATCACCCATTTTTCTATAAGATTCTTGAACTACACCAACATTTTTTATGGCAATCATTCCCCAGGAATCACGGTATTCTAATTTTGAAATTGCTCTACTCCCCATCGCCTCAATGACATTCCGCGCCTCTTCTGAAAGTGCATTGGATGCTTCATCTTTAACCGAGAAAACCACAATTTGGCCTGATTGAATTTGATGTAAAAATTGGACTAGCGAATCGCTTTCTTCTTTTGAAAAATAAGTATCAAAACTCCTGGTCTGACAATTAATTCCATCAGGATCAACGACGACAACATTGATTCCTCTTCTGTCTAACGATTTTTGCTCGCCGTTTATAAATATTGCAGCAATATTTCCGTCGACTGTTCCAGCACTAGTAAACTTTATATCCAAATCAGATGGAAGTTTTACTGGCTGAAAGTAATTTCCTGACGCCCAAATAACATAAAATGATCCTTCAGCTAAAATAAATTCAGGCATTTTGAATTTCAGTTCTATACCTTTATCGTCGGTCATATAGTAATCCCCCAAATCGACAGAATAATTATGAGCATTATAGATTTCAATCCAATCAGACGAATCACCATAATTATCCAAAATACGACCATTATTGGACGCCATAAATTCTGTGATTAATAGTTGTGAACGTCCAACGCCGAGGAGGAGAAGAAGAATTATGAGAGAAAATATTACGCTTTCAGACTTGCTTAAACTCCAAATATATTTTTTTGATATTTTCAGCATAAAACTTCCGAAATCAAAGTATATTTTATATCTAGTGAAGCCAATGTCGTTCAATCTCCTCCAGCGTTTTGCCTTTGGTCTCCGGCACGCCTAACTTGACGACGAGGAACAGGGCAATACACAGCACCGCATAAATCCAAAACGTGAAACCGTGATTAAATTGTTCCACCAGCCATTCGTTTTCATCGAGCATGGGAAACGTTTGCGTGATGAGAATATTCGCCAGCCAGAGCATAATCGTACAGATGGCCATCAGACGACCGCGAATGCGGGTTGGGAAAATTTCGGACAGAATGACCCAGGTCACGGGCCCGACGGACAGCGCAAAACTGGCAATATAGCTGAGGACAAAAATCAACACCCACGCCGCCGTGATATGAAAATACATCGTCATGCCAAAAGCCAAAAGGGATATGCCCATGCCAACCGCGCCAATGAGCATGAGCGGTTTGCGGCCGACTCTATCGACAAAGGTCATGGCCACGATAGTAAATCCCAAATTGAACGCGCCGACCACCACGGTTTGCAGCAGCGCCACATCCGAGCTGGCGCCGAGCGTTTTAAAAATTTCCGGCGCGTAATAGATAATGACATTGATGCCGGTGACCTGCTGCAAAATGGCCAGGCCAATGCCGACGAACAAAATGAGGCGTAATCCGGGTTTGAACAGCTCTTTGAGCGAACCGCTTTCCTGCGCAACGGTTTTTTGAATATCTTCAACTTGAGCTTTGGCATGCGCCTCGCCGCCAATATTGGCGAGAATTTTTTGACCTTCTTCTACCCGGCCCTGCTTAATGAGCCAGCGCGGGCTTTCCGGCACGAACCACAACAGCGCGAGAAAGAAAATGGCCGGCAGCGTTTCCGAGCCGATCATCCAGCGCCAGCCGGTGGAGACGTTCCAGGCTTCCGTGCCGAAACCTTCAATTTTATAATTGACGAAATAGACCATCAACATGCCGAAAACAATGGCGAATTGATTCCACGACACCAGCTTGCCGCGAATCGCCGGTGGCGAGATTTCCGCGATGAACAGCGGCGACACCATGGAGGCCGCGCCAACGCCGAGTCCGCCGATCATTCTGAAAATGACAAACTGAGTAAAGGTGACGGGCAACGCCGAGCCTACGGCGGAAATCGCAAACATGATGGCCGCCAGTATGAGCACTTTTTTTCGCCCCAACGCATCGCTCAAAAAACCGGCAGAGGCCACGCCGATGATACAGCCGACGAGGGCGTTGGAGACGGCCCAGCCTTTTTCGGCGGCGTTCAGATCAAAATGCTGCTGCAAAAAACCGATCGCCCCGGCAATGACGGCGGTATCGTAACCAAATAATAATCCACCAAGCGCGGCGACGATAGCGGCAAAATAGACGTAACGTTTGTTCAATTGAAATACCCTCTTTTCTTAAGTTGGCACGACTCGTTAAATGTACCGTACTATGCTACAATCACCTTCCACTTTCTACTTTTTACTTTCCACTTTCTACTTTATTCTTTCGACTATCTCACCAGCTCCCGCTCGATGTCCTCAAGTGATTTCCCTTTCGTCTCCGGCAAACGCGTTTTCACAAAGATAAATCCCAACACGCAAATACCGGCGTAAATCCAAAAGGTGCCCGCGTTGCCGAGTCCGCGATTGAGAAACGGAAACGTATAGGTGAGCACAAAACAGGCAATCCACAGCGCCGAGACCGAGACGGACATGGCGGCACCGCGAATGCGGTTGGGGAAAATCTCGGAAATGACCACCCAGACGATGGGCGCCAGAGACATGGCATAAATGCCAATGGCGGCGACGACGAGGATCAGCATGTGAATACCGATAGAGTGGAAAAAGTAACCGGTGCCGAGCAAAATATAGGTGATGGCCAATCCAGCCGCGCCGATTAACATGAGTGGACGGCGGCCCCAGCGATCCACGGTAAAAATCGCCACAAAGGTGAAAATCAGATTCACCGTACCAGTGATGACGATGTTAAATAAAATATCGCTGACGCCATACCCGGCGGCGGAGAAAATTTCTTCAGCATAATTAAAAATGACGTTTATGCCGCACCACTGTTGAAAGACGGCGAGGGTGACGCCGATCAGCAAAATTTTGAGCATTTTCGGTTCGAACAGTTCGCGGAAATCCACCTTGCCGATTTCGTTTTGCAGCGTTTGTTTGATATCCTTCAACTCAAACTCGCCATACCTGTCGCCGCCAATTTTTGAGAGGATTTTTTGGCCGTCGCGGTCGCGGCCGTTTTTCACCAGCCAGCGTGGACTTTCGGGCACAAAAAACATGGCGAGAAAAAACAGCGCAGCGGGAACCGTTTCGGCGCCAAACATCCAGCGCCAGCCGGTTTGACCGTTCCAGGAGTTGAGGATTTCGACAGCCGTTGCGCCTTCAGCGACGGGTTGCGCGATGAACCAATTCATCAATTGCGCCATCAAAATACCGATGACGATGGTGAGCTGGTTGATGGCGACAAATCGGCCGCGCATGTCGGCGGGGGAAATTTCGGCAATGTACATGGGCGATAAATTGCTCGCGAGCCCAATGCCGACGCCGCCGAGCAAACGAAAAGCGATAAAGGAGTCAAAGGTATTGGACAGCGCAGTGCCAATGGCCGAAATGGTGAACAGCGCGCCGGCGAGGATCAACAATCGTTTGCGGCCAAAGCGGTCGCTTAACGCGCCGGACAACAAAGCGCCAAGCAGGCAGCCCAGCAGCGCGCTGCTCATGGCCCAGCCGATTTGAAACGAGGATGTCAGAAAAAAGAATTTTTCATAAAATGGCTTGGCGCCGCCGATCACGACCCAGTCGTAACCGAACAGCAAACCGCCAAGCGCCGCGACAATGGCGATGGTCCAGAGGTAGGGGAGGTTGTATTTTTTCATAGAGTTTCTCGTGTTCTAAAAGACCGTTTGATCGCAGATTTCAGATTTATGATCTCAGAACTCAGATCTGAGATCATAAATCGCACATCTTTAATCTGAAATCAGTTGTTATTTGCCATATTCCGGAAATTCGGTATTTCCTTCTGCCGGCACAATCCGCATAGCCAGGCCGTTATTCGCCAAAATATCTTCTTTGATGATAGTCTGGGACAATACCGCATATCTGTCAATTCGAACACTAGTCCGCGTGTTCAGCGAGGCGTCATCCGAATAAATAGAGGCGACATATTTTTGATTCGGGTCAAGAAATCCGAGATTTATATTTAAAGTTCTTTCAACTTTTCCGTTAATGCAGCCGACATACCAATCGTCACCGCTTCGTCGGGCAATGGCGCCAAATTGGCCAATATCCCCTTCAAGCACTTTGGTGTCATCCCACACCGTGGGCACGTGATCGAAAAACTCCAGTTCGGGTTCATCCGTTATAAAATTCTCCACCGCGCCGGCGCCGCCTTTT
>CAYSNA010000290.1:0-7087 GCA_964432185.1 uncultured Cytophagia bacterium | reverse complement strand
TGCAAAAATTCATTTTGTTCGGCGGCGGCGAAGTGCTGTACCATCTCTCTTTTGTTGAAGACATTGTTGAAGGCTTTCGTCTGGCCGGTGAAAAGGATAATGCCATCGGTCAAATCTATATCATCGCCGGCGAAAACTATACGACGCTGATGGGTTTTGCCAAACTGGTGGCGAAAGACCTCGGCGTCGATCCGCCAAAATGGACGCCGCCGGTCAAACCGCTGGAAATCGCTGCGGCCATCTGTGAAAAAATTTGTGTGCCGTTACGCATACAACCGCCGATTTTCCCCCGGCGTGTGCACATCTTTACGCATGACCGGGCTTTTGATATTTCAAAAGCCAAAGCCGAGTTGGGCTATGCCCCGCAAGTGGATATGCACGAGGGCATTCATCGCACGGCAAACTGGTACATTGAACAAGGTTTATTAAGCGCGAGAAATTAGTAATGAAAAGAATTGCCGTCATAGGAAATAACTCCGGCCGCAACGCAGGCGATGCGGCCATCCTCGGTTGTTTACTCAAAGATATTTCGTTTTTATATCGACACGTCCAGTTTGACGTCCCGACCATCAACACCGCTTTTGTGCGCGAATCGTTCGGCCATTACGGCGTTAACGCGATTGGCATGATGCCATGGAATTTAAGCGCCAAGATTTTGGGATTGCCGACATTAACGACGATCCTCAAAGCCGACCTGGTGCTGGTCACGGACGCGATTTTGTTTGATCGCCAATTATACAATCCGTTGTTCAACTATTTGTGGACGTTGTCAAAAGTTTTGCCGCTGGCGAAAAAACGCGATATTCCCGTAGTATTGTACAACAGTAGTTTGGGTCCGATCAAAACCGCGGCCGGGAAAAAAGCGCTCAAAGCCGTCATTGAGAGCGCCGATGCATTGATTCTGCGCGATAAAGAATCGGTGGAACATTTGCAGAGCCTCGGACTCGAACACCCGAATATCATTGAAGGCGCCGATTGTGCGCTCAATTCTGAGGCGGTGGACGACAAGCGGTTTGAAAAAATTCGTGCCGCCGAAGATTTGTTTACCAGTGGCAAACCGGTCATCGGCTTTAATGTGAACAGTTATGTGGATGCCTTTGTCAAAACCGACGGCTCGTCGTTTGGTCGCGACAATCTGGTTGATCTGTACGCACAAACAGTCGATCGCGTCATCGAAAAACTTGATGTGGATGTGACCTTTGTCGAAACCCAGCATATGGACATGGGCATTGCAAGCGAAGTGTTGAAACGCATCAACGCCAAAGAGCGCATCCGTTTGGTGACAAACAAAAAATACAGTTATGAAGAAATTTGTGCGGTGCTCAAACGATTTGAAATTTTTGTCGGCATGCGCACGCATTCGCTAATTTTGTCGTCCGCCATGGGCACCGTCCCGGCCGGCATTATCACTTACCCAAAAAACCGCGGTTATATGCGCACCATCGGCATGGATAAAAATTTAATTGCCTTTCGCGATTTGTCCGTGGACAATTATGTTGATTTGATCGTCCGCACCTATGAAAATCGCGTTGAGTTAAAAAATGAAATGGTGCCGTTACTCGTCAAGGAAAAGGCCAAAGCCCGCGAAGCGGCGACGCATCTGCGACCTTTTTTGCGCAGGAGTGCGGATTAAAATATTATGGGAAAATTGTCCGGGACAAAGAGGGGGCTCAGTTTTTATCTTCGTATCGTCATCAGCCTGATCTTGATCGGGTATGTGTTCCAGAAAGCCGGCGTTCGGCAGTTGTGGGGCACGATCAAACAGACTGACCTTACTCTTCTGATGATCTCGCTCATCCTCACGCCAATCCTGATTTTTATGAGCGCCTGGAAGTGGCAGGTGATCCTCAAAGCGCTGAACATTCGAGTCTCAATTGTCAAGTGTTTCTGGCTCTACATCGTCGGCTATTTTTTCAATACCGTTTTGCCGACCAATGTCGGCGGCGACGTCGTACGCGCTTATGCGCTGGGAAAATCGACCGAAAAACCGGCCGAAGTTTTTTCCTCTGTTTTTGTCGAACGTTTTACCGGCCTGTCGGTTTTGCTGTTTATGGCCATCGTTGCGTTTGGGCTGGCATTGCGCCAATTGTGGAGCATGTGGTTGACGCTGGCGCTGGCGGTGTGCCTGGTTGGCTACATAGCCATTCTCATTACCATTTTGAATCCGCCAATTTTGCACTGGTTTGCCGATAAAATCAAAATTGCCGCGGCGCAAAAGATTTTTGTCAAGCTCGGTAAATTTCAAAAAGCCACTTTATCTTTGCGTCACAACAAGGGCGCATTTGTCTTTGCTATTGTCAATTCATTTTTGTTCTATCTATTGGCTGTGTTGAATGTCTATACCAGCGCGCTGGCATTTCGCGCCTCCATCAGTTTTCTCGATGCGCTGATCATCACGCCGATTGTTATGGTGATCACCATGATCCCGATTTCCATCGGCGGCATTGGTTTGGCCGAAGGCGCCTACTTTTTTGTCTTTACCCGTATGGGAATGCCGGGCGCCTTGGGATTGTCCGTGGCGCTGCTGTTGCGCGCGAAAGCGTTACTCGCCGGCATAGTCGGCGGTTTTTATTATTCAACCTTGGGAATTCACGTCAAAGGTGCTATTGTGAAAGATAATATTACGCACCACATCGATGACGAGGACGTTAAAGGCGACGTGCAATATTTCAGCAGTTTTGAAGATGTTATGCGGCAGCGTAAATCACCGCTGCAAAAATATCAGGATATTCAGATCGGTTCGTCGAGTGTGTTAGAGCTGATAAAAGTCGAAACTATTATGGCGCTGTTCGGATTTGTGCCCGGCATTTTTGGCTACTTTTTCCGCAAACTTTTTTTCCCACTGTTGTTCAACAGTGTGGGCAAGGGGACGGTCTTTGGCCGCGCGATTTCGTTGCAGCACAGCGGTAAAATCTCGATGGGGCGGAATTGTGTCATTGATGAATATTGCAAGCTGAGCGCCCAGGGTGATGACGAGTCCGAGATTGTTCTCGGCAATGAAGTGTTGCTGGGGCGAGGTACAGTTCTCGGCACGCGCAACGGCCGAATTGACATTGGCGATTTTTCCAACATCGGCGCCGGCTGCCGTATGGGCACGACATCGCAGATCAAAATTGGCAAACATGTGTTGTTGGCGGCCAATTGTTATATCGGCGGCGCGCAGCATAATTATGATCGCACGGATATTCCGATTATGCGGCAGGGCTATAATAATCGGGGCGGCGTTATCATTGAAGATGATGTCTGGCTGGGAACGGATGTCAAAATTCTCGACGGCGTGACCATTGGCACGGGTTGCGTGATCGGCGCCGGTGCGCTGGTCACCAAGGATATTCCGTCCTATTCCATTGCCATGGGCGTGCCCGCCAAAGTGACTGGTTCGCGCAAGCAGATTATGCGCGTCGATGGCGAGGCGGCGTGATTTTTCAAAGATGAGATCCGAGTTCTTTAATCTGCAATCGGAGATTAATTGATTTCAGTGTGCAGATTGAAGATTTATAATCTCAGATTTCTGTAGCCGATGGACACAAATCTCTAACCGGGCATTCCCCGCATCGCGGTTTTTGTGCTTTACAAATCGTTCTTCCCAAATGCAAGAAATTCATGTGTAACGAATACGATTTCCCATCCGGTACTTGCGGCTGCATGAGATGATGCGTTTTCTCCGCGTTGGCGTTGTCCGGCACCAAACCCAATCGCCGACATATTCGATGCACATGCGTGTCCACCGGAAAAATATCCACACCACACGTGAACATCAACACAACACTCATGGTTTTGAGGCCGACGCCTTTGAGCTGCGTAAAGGTATCAACCGCTTCTTGCGGATCCATATCGCAGACAAAGTCAAGATCGAATGTCCCGTACTTGTCCCAAATCCAGATCAACACATCTTTAATGCGCCGGCCTTTTTGATTGCCGAGTCCGGCCGGCCGAATGGCATCGGCAATGTCCGAAGCCGGGGCGTTCATCACCGCGTGCCAATCCGCGAATCGTTCCTTCAACCGCGCATAGGCCACATCGCGATTATTATCGTTGGTACTTTGTGATAAAATGGTTAATATTAAACTGCCGAGCGGTTTGCCGCGGCCCTGCCACGTTGGCTCGCCAAAGGCGGTTTCCAAGCGGTTGGTAATTTCCGAAACTTTTGAGAGTTGAGAATTCATATGAAACCTGTTACAACATATTTAACTTCATCCGCACTCATCGCTGCCATATATGCGGCATTAACGGTATTGCTCGCGCCCATTAGCTATGGCCCCATGCAGGTTCGAATTGCCGAAGCCATGACGGTGCTGCCGTTTTTATTTCCGCAGGCCATTCCCGGACTCTATATCGGTTGTATGGTCGCCAATATTTGGGGCGGTTTTGGTCCGATCGATATTTTCGGCGGCAGCGCTGTAACGCTTCTCGCGGCAGCACTCACCTATTGGCTGCGCCGATTTGATAAACCATGGCTGGCGCCTATCCCGCCGGTCGTGTTGAACGCTCTCGGTGTTGGTTATTATTTGCATATCCTCACTGAAATGCCGGTGTGGCTCAGCATCGGCTGGGTGGCGCTTGGTCAGGCCATCGCCTGCTTTGCTTTGGGTTTACCATTGCTTTACGCGATCCGAAAACGTTGGAACGTCTAACAAAATAAACGCGAATTTCACGCACTCGTCACAACTGCTTTTTACTCATCGGCAATTTATTCGTAAAATTCGTGGTTCCTCTTATTTTTTCATCGCCTGCCGAATCGACTTTACAAATCCCTGATCCAATATCCCAATAATCGCCACTTCGTGTCGGCCAAGAATCTGTCCCAGCTCATCTTTTGTGCAGCATCGAAACGTCTCTTTATCCACCTCTTGCAAAATGGCCTCAATTTTCTCCGACGCATCCGCAGCGACGAGCACGGCATATAGTTTATTTTTACTATGAGTTGCCAACACGGCGGAACGGCCGATGGCCAGTTTGCCGGCTTTGTTGGCAAAACCCAGGAGGGTGATCACTTTTTCTTCAGACATACGGAAAATTCCTCAGCCAATTGTGGTGCATCTATACGGGCTTCGCCTCGGAAAGCGCGATAAAAGGCTTTGCGTTTTAACGCCAGGTGCAGACATTTTTCATCGGCGCAGGTGTAAGCGCCGCGTCCCGGTAATGAAAAATCGGCATCGACATGCACCTGACCATCAACGAGAACATAACGGACGAGTTGTTGCTGTTCTTTTTTTTCGCGACACGCCGCGCAGGTGCGCCAGGGTTTATGTTTAACGTTTGGCATCCAAAAACGAATTTTAAACACAGGTGACTTACTGAATTGTAACAACAAGGTAATTCTTCACACTGTCAGATTCAAGCAAAAAGGCGGGCGAGATGCGGGTTGTTTTTGCCGCGGCTTAATCGGATGAAAAAAAAGAACTTATTCCTTTAGCCCGGAGCGAAACCGTGAGCGGAATGTGTGTCCGTAGCTGGGCAATCTTTTTGACTTGGCACGAAACTTGAAGAAGGTGTGTCCTGTTGTGAACGATATGTGTGGCTCATTCGGACCAATCAACCGGGAATTAGAGTGAATAGCAGAATTGAGTTAGGGCAGCCGATCTTTTTTATTGATCCTGATTATAGCATCCAAAAATGCAGCCAACGATTAAAGAGAGACCTTGAAAACGTCGACGAGTCCGAACTGGTGGGACAAAAGTGCCATCAACTCTTTTTTCAGATCGATGAACCGTGCCGGCGTTGCCCGGTCTCCCGCGCTGTCGCCCTCAAATCTGCTTTTGAACAGGAACTCGAAAATGAGCCGTTGCAGGGTCGTGCCCATAAACGGCGTGCTGTGGCCACGCCAATTCAGGATGCGAACGGCGAGGTTCAACATCTGATTGTGGATTGTCTTGGCGACGGCATTTCCATTCACCCCAAAAGTAAACACATGCATGAAGCGCCGAGACACACATCCGCACCCCCAAAACAGCCTTTTAACCGCAGTGTTCTGCTTGACCGTGATTTCTCGATTATGCTTTTTAATGAAGGTGTGAAGAGATCGACTCAACAGGGCCATGTTGAACTTGTCGGTCACAATCTTTTTGCCGTGGCGCCGTATTACAACCGGCAGGAGATCCGCCGGCGTTTGGAGAATTTCGTTTATCATGCTGATCAGATGACCATCGAGTTTGAGACCGATGACTCGATATATGGCGGCGGTCGAACACGGCACATCGTTGAAAAAATGCACGGGCACGGTCATGTTGCCGCGGTGTCCTTGCGATCGGTGTCGGCTGAAAAACATCAATATGAAGAAAAAAAGTATTTTAAAGAACAGCTCAAGATGTTGAGCCAATTTGCCGGCCGCATGGCGCATGATGTGAAAAATGCCCTCGCGCTGATCGCAACAAATGCGGATTTTATCGTCAACGAAGCTCCGGCGACGGACATGACCGGCGCGCCGAACAATGTTGCGCAATATGCCGACATCATCCAGAAACATGTCAAGCAAATTGTCGGCATTGTTGAACATGCCAATTCCCTCAAAGTCCATAATTGGGAGACCATCGCCGAGAGCGATTTGACGCAACTGCTCAACCGCGTGGTCACAATAACACAATTGAGCAAGCCGTTCATCAGCCACGACGTGAGCTTGAAAATTCGCGGCGCCGTGCCGCGAATTTTGACCTCGGAATTTTATCTGGAACGCGCCTTGACCGAACTGGTCAAAGCCATTTTGTTGAATGCCGATGAAAAGAGTTCGCTTAAAATTATGTTGAGCCATGAGCAGGACACGGATTGCTTTCTCATCGCTTTCCGGTGTCGGCAGCAAACAAATTTATTCAAGGACCTCGATGTAAAATTGCAGCACTTTTTTGTTGCGAAAAAACAGTGGGATCCGGTTTTGCTCGGTTTGCTGATCGCCTATGCTGCGGTGCTCATTCAGGATGGCTCAATGCAGACGACGCTTTTGGAAAACGGGGAATTTCAAATTGTATTGAAATTGCCAAGAGCGCCGAAAATGCAGTGAGCCCGATTTTTTTTGTGGGAGTAAAATACAATTATGAATCCTGTGGTTCAATCGACGACCTCTGACGTTCAGGAGTTGTTGATCGATAGAGAA
>CAYSNA010000289.1:0-7103 GCA_964432185.1 uncultured Cytophagia bacterium | reverse complement strand
ATAAAAAATCGGATAGTCATCCGCACTCGTTTCGTATCCGGGCGGCGTGTACCCGTGCATGCGACGAAAGCGCTCTAACGACTTTGAATAATAGATGACTTCGGCCACGGCGCCGTGGCGCACCGGTTTCAGATCCATAAAATCCGCGCCGGGGACGTGCACCAGGCTCCAGACATTCATGTTCGATTCGCTGATCGACGTGTTTCTCGGATCGATCACCGAAACGCCATCGACATTAAAATTATAGCGATAGGCGCCGGGGGTGAGCGTGACCGCTACATCCCACACCCCATTGTCGTGCTTGGTGAGATCAATAGCCTGGCCCATCCCCATGCCGGGCATGTCCGAACCGCCTAGCCGCACCGATTCGGCATGTGGCGCATAAATGGACAGCACAACCTTGCCGTCAGCATAAATTTTCGGAGATGTCAGGGTATCACCCGGCGTGAGTTGGCGTTGCCGGCCCTGGGCAAATACAGTCGCCGCACACAGAAAAACCATGCACAGAACAAAGCATAAACGGTACATACAAATCTCCTTTGGTAGTCTTACATGACCCAATCGTTGTGCTCCGGTGATGAATTCAAAGACGCGTATGTTTCGAGTCCTAAAAAAAGTACTCCATCATCGAATGGATGTAAACTCGTGCTGATCGACCGGCGTTTTCAAGGCGTTGGACAGTTTTTACCTCCAGACGTCGGATTTTGGTTATGCGTCATTCCGTATTCTGTATGGCGAGATGATTTACTGTCCGCCGATCAAACGCCGCCTCTGTCGCGTAACAGATTCGAGTTTTAGAGTTTTCAACGACAATAAAAGAGGTTGGCCATCCAGAAAATTTACCAACCTCCGTATCGACGCTTATTTTATCTTTAATGCCACAACCGATTTGGACGGCAGATCAATCTGAAGCGATGAATTCGATGTCTTTTTAAAGTCCTTGAATGATTTTGGGGATACGGTTTCCGTTTTGTCAAACGTATTGACAGAATTTACTGCCGGAGCGGTGAGCACAACCGCCTCCTCGACTTTATCAATTGTCCTGCCGATAAAATTAACATCCAGACGAACCGATTTATTGGGATTGACATTGCTCACAGTAATGGTCATGCTGCCGTCGTCAGCCAGCGAGGCCGAACTGCTGACGGCCGGGATGGTGTCGCCGTCAAATTCATAATCCTCGGTTTTCAAGTGACTCGGCATCAACAGTGCATCCTTGTGACCTTTGTACATATTGAATGCATGATAGGTCGGCGTCAGCAGCATTTTATCGTCTTGCGTCAAAATCATCGCCTGTAACACATTGACCGTCTGCGCAATATTGGCCATGCGGACGCGCTCGCAGTATTTATTAAAAATATCAAAGGTTGTGGCCGCAATCAGCGCATCCCGCAAGGAATTTTGTTGAAACAGATGCCCGGGATTGGTGCCCGGCTCGACATCCGTCCAGATGCCCCATTCATCCACATACATGCCGACTCGTTTTCGTTGATCATATTGATCCATGATGGACGCATGACGCGACACGAGCTCGTCCATGCGCAGCCCTTTTTGGATGCCGCTGAAATAAAGCGCTTCGCCAAAATCGGTGGCGGATGATTTGTTGCTCCAGCTCTCGCCCGCAATGGTGTAATAGTGCACGCCGAGCGCATCCATGTGGCGGGCGCCGTTTTTCATCAGCACTTCGGTCCAGTTATAATCGCCGGAATTGGCGCCGGAGCCGACGCGCGTCATGCCGCGCGGGCCGTACAATCGCGCATAGCTCGAAAATGTTTTCATCAGATCGGTATAATGCTCGGGCGTCATCTCGCCGCCGCAGCCCCAGCTCTCATTGCCAATGCCGATGTATTTGACATCCCACGGTTTGTCGCGGCCATTTTGCCGGCGCAGATTGGCCATGGGCACGTCGTCGTCGGACGTCATGTAGACGATCCAGTCGGTCATCTCTTTCACCGTACCGCTGCCGACATTCGCAGAGACATACGGATCGGCGCCGAGCAGTTCGCACAAATTCAAAAACTCGTGAGTGCCAAAACTGTTGTCTTCGATGGTGCCGCCCCAAAAGACATTTTTCAGCAGCGGGCGTTCCTCGCGCGGACCAATGCCCTCCATCCAGTGATAGGTATCGGCAAAACAACCGCCAGGCCAGCGCAGCACCGGGATTTCCAGCGCCTGCAGCGCTTCGAGCACGTCTTTGCGATAACCGTCCACATTCGGAATATCGGAATCCGGGCCGACCCAAATGCCGTCATAAATACAGCGGCCAAGATGTTCGGCAAAGTGGCCGTAAATATTTTTATTGATGCGATGTTCCGCGGCGTTGGTGTAGATTTCCAGGGTATTTTGGGATAAAACAAACGATACAAGAAGCAATAAAAACAAAATTGTTTTGTACATCAAAACCTCCTATTCAATTTTTAGGATTTAACGGACCACAAAGCGCGCGAGGGACACAAAGAATTTTAAAATCTTTGTGCTCGTCGCGTGTTTTATAGTCAATAAAATTTGAGTTACACCTTATTCGCCTTTTGTAAAAACGAGCGTCAAATTCCGGTCGCCCCAATCCGATGACGACGTGTGTTTGATCGATAGTGTTTTTCCTTCCTCGGCCAGACTCCAGTCTTCATTTATATCGACGACCATTTCCTGGCCGTCGCGCTCGAATTTAATGTTCGACACGATTTTTAACGCATCACCCGCTTCAGCCCATGTCGCCGTTGTCACTCGCGGTGAACCGCCCCAGGCTTCTGACTTGCACTCCGTGCCGTCCAGGGTCAGTTTTTCGTCCGCTTCAAATTCACCGCCATCGGGGCCCTGGAAGAATTTGGTAATGGTGATATCACCATCGGTCTGCTCGATTTTCATTTTCGACTGCACAAAGGCGCGTCCCATATCATCGAGCGTGCTTTTCGTTTCGCTAAATTCCCAACTCCCGACGAAACTTGGTTTATCACCGGCCCACAGCGCAAAAGCCAGGCAGAGTGTCAAAATAATAACGAATGTGTGACGCATACGACCTCCTGTTTGATGGATGAATTTTGATATTTTTTATGTGAACCACGAAAGACACGAAGAGCACGACGGAAAATTTATATTTACTTTCTTCGTGTCCTTCGCGGTATTATTATTTCGCATGAATCTCAACGACCGCCGACTCTAATCCGTCGGATGAGGCGGACAATGTTATATCCCCCGGTTCGCCGGTGGATTGAATGACCGCCAGACACAAGCCGTTAAACGCCTTGCGATAATTCGCTTTAAAGGGCTCATGGCTGATTTGATGACCGTTATCCACGCCGGCAATAAAACCGGGGCCGTTTATATCAAACTGAACAAGATTGTCCGCGCGGGGCACAAGATTCCCATCGGCATCGAGAATTTTGACGGTGACAAAGGATAAATCCTGACCATCCGCGTTGATGTGATTTCTATCCGCAGCAAGTTCAATTTTCGCCGATTCTGCGGCCGTGGCAATTTCTGTGGTGAGGGTCACGCCATCTTTTTGACCAACCGCTTTGAGGACACCCGGCTGAAAATCCACGCGCCAGGAGAGATGAAAAATATCATCAGCGTTTTCCTGAACGCCAAGAGACACATCATTTAAAAACAATTCAACTCGCGCACAATTGGTGTACGCCCACACATCGATGACATCGCCCGCCTGCCAGTTCCAGTGCGGAAACAGGTGCAGCACCGGTTTGTCCGTCCATTCGGCCTGATAAAAATAATAAGCATCCTTGGGAAATCCGGCGAGATCGATAATGCCGAAATAAGAACTGCGCGCCGGCCACGAATAGGGCGTCGGTTCACCGAGATAATCAAAACCGGTCCAGTAAAACATACCGGATAAAAAATCGTGCTTTTTGATCAAGTCCCAGGTGTCGGTGTGGGTTGAACCCCAACCGACGCGACAGTTGTCATACGATGAGCAGGTATAATCGTCATTGTATTTTTCCGGTTTGCGCCAATCTTTTGGCCAGATGCGAACGCTGTCCGACGGCATATCATAGGCGCCGCGGGTCGCCAGGGCCGAGCCGGTTTCCGCGCCGATAAATTTTTCTCCGGGAAAATCATGCGGGAATTGTTCAAACATCTGATGATGATAATTGTAGCCAATAAGATCCAGCTCGCCCGATTGGATGATGGAATTGGACGGCTCCGGAAAATTGCAGCCGGAGGTGATCGGACGCGTCGCATCCAGGTCACGCACAATGCCGGCAAGTTCGCGGGCCATGTCCACACCGGATTCATCCCACTGCTCGGGAATTTCATTGCCAATGCTCCAGATCATCACGCTGGGATGATTACGGTCGCGTTTGATAAAATCGATCAGATCGCGTTCATGCCATTCATCATAATAAAGCGAATAGTCATATGTGGTCTTGGGCATTTTCCACATGTCGAACGCTTCGTCCATCACGATGAATCCCATCTGATCGCACAGATCGAGCAGTTCCGGCGCCGGTGGATTGTGCGAGGTGCGGATAGCATTGCAGCCCATTTCTTTGAGAATCTCTAATTGGCGTTCGAGCGCCCGTCTGTTGATGGCTGATCCCAAACAGCCGAGATCATGATGCTGACAGACGCCAAGAATTTTCATCGGCTTGCCGTTGAGCGAAAAGCCTTTTTCAACATCAAAATGAAAAGTTCGAATGCCGAACGGCGTTTTGACATCGTCGACCAGTTTACCATCGACAAAAACGTCCGAGTGGATGGAATAGAGTGTTGGAGAGTCCACGGACCACAATTTCGGATTTTGGATATTTAGGTCGTGCGAGAATTCGAACTGTTCATCCGCCTCGATGTGCTGCTCGGACACATGTTCCGCGACCTTGCTGCCCTCTGCGGTCAGGGCCGTACTTTTCAACACAATTTTTTGAGCTTCTTTAGACGAGTTCGAAATAGTCGTTTTTATGTTAACGATCGCTGATTCGGAGGTGACCTCCGGCGTCGTGACGAACGTGCCCCAATTGTTTATGTGCACGGGGCTGGTGTGTACCAGCCAGACATTGCGATAAATGCCGCAGCCCGAGTACCAGCGCGAGTTCGGCTGCAAGGAATTATCCACGCGCACGGCGATGACATTGTCCGTGTCGCCGTAATTAAGATAGGGCGTCAGCTCGTATCGAAAGGAGATATAACCGTACGGCCGATGGCCGAGAAAATGGCCGTTAATCCAGACATCACTGTTCATATACACGCCGTCAAAATGGATGAAAACGAGTTTTGCGGCATCTGTTTCCGGCAGGCTAAATGTTTTGCGATACCAGCCGATGCCGCCGGGCAACGCGCCACCGCCGGCCCCCGCCGGATGCTCCTCGCTAAACTCGCCCTCAATGCTCCAGTCGTGCGGCACATTGAGGAGACGCCAGTCGGTTTCGTTAAACTCGGGCGATTCGGCATTGTCGACATCACCAAGAAAAAAATGCCAATCGGCGCCAAAATTGACCGTTTGTCGAGCGGATTCTTTTTGACCACAAGAGACGATCAAAAGAATCAAACTGAAGAACAACATTACACACTTTTTCATTCGAACACCTTTAAGAAAAGTTGGTTTAATAAAACTTGATCTGATAGTTCGAAAAAAACCTAGTCGATGTGAAACATAAAACAAACACAACGATGACTAAATACTTTATAAAAACAATACTCCAGCTACTTTTTTTACCAATGAAAAAGCGTCCCATCGGTTTTGCGATTGATGGGCAGAAACGCCCGCAGATATGGAAACTGCGTCGCTTTCGTTTCATCGATATCCACACCCAGTCCGGGCGTTTCATCAATATAAAGATAACCATCCTTATAAAAATAGTTTATTTTGAACACCTCGTGCACGATCTCCTGATGCGGCATGAGCTCCTGAATGCCAAAATTGTTGATGGCCAGATTGACGTGCAGCGCCGCGGCCATAGCAACCGGTGACAAATCCGTGGCGCCGTGGAATCCGGTTTTAATATGGTAAATCGATGCCATGTTCGCCACTTTCAGCAGGTGCGTGATGCCGCCGCCATGCACCACCGGCATGCGGATATAATCGATGAGCTGCTCGGTGATCAATGTGGTATAATCATAAATGGAATTGAACACCTCGCCGATGGCGAGCGGCGTTGTGGAATGGCGGCGGACGAGTCGCAGACTCTCCTGCAGCTCGCCGGCGACGGCATCCTCCAGCCAAAAGAGATGAAACGGTTCCAGCTCTTTTGCCAATCGCGCCGCCTCTATGGGCGTGCAGCGATGATGCACATCGTGCAGCAGATGGACATTTTCGCCGTGAACGTCGCGCAGGCGTTGAAAAAGCTTTGGCATATGATTGAGATATTTTTCCGTGTCCCACAGACTTTCTTTCGGCAATCCGCGTCCGGCCGGTTCATACGGTTTATCATCTTTGGGCACGCCGTAGGTATCCGCCACGCCGGGGATGCCGCATTGGGCGCGCACGGCGAGAAATCCGGCGTCCATTTTCTCGCCGACTTTATCGACCGTCTGTTCAATATCTTTGCCGTCAGCGTGCGCATACACCAGCACTTTGTCGCGACTCTTGCCGCCGATAAGATTGTACACAGGCGTATTCAGCGCCTTGCCTTTGATGTCCCACAACGCCATGTCGATGGCCGCAATGGCTGTCATGGTGACCGGCCCGCGACGCCAGTAGGCGCCGCGATAAAAATAGTGCCAGATATCCTCGATCTGAAACGGATCGCGGCCGATGAGACTTGGAAAACAATACTCGTCAAGATAGGCCACGACGGCTTTTTCGCGGCCGTTGAGCGTCGCATCGCCGAGGCCGTAAAGGCCTTCATCTGTTAAAATTTTCAGGGTGGCAAAATTACGGCTCGGGGAGCTGATGATAATTTTAGCGTCAATAATCTTCATATATCTTTATCGTGTGAGAAAGTTTATCGCGCCAAGCCGCAAAGCCGCCAAGTATTTCTCCTATTCTGGGCGGCTTTGCGCCTTGGCGCGAGATTTTATAATATGGATTCAATTTGTCGCACACCTTTCGGTGTACGACAAATCAGTTTAATCACCTTTAATATAAACAGTCTCCGGCGGACCGAGACAGCTCGGTTTTAAGCCGCCGGTATCGATGACAATTTTTTGAA
>CAYSNA010000288.1:0-7105 GCA_964432185.1 uncultured Cytophagia bacterium | reverse complement strand
CTTGGACCGTATGTGCAATGGTTCGGCATTATGACTTATGATTACCATGGGAATTGGAGTGATCATACGGGCCATCTCTCGCCGCTCTATCTCGATCCGGCTGATCCCGGCCAATGCGGGTCCGTTGATACAAGTATCGAAGATTATTATCACCAACAACGCGGCGTGCCTTATGAAAAATTAGTTGCCGGAATTCCGTTTTATGGCAAGAAATTCACCAAATCTTCTGCACCTTATCAAACCACCAGATTTCGCGCTACAGATTTATTCTACAATGAAATCGTTCCGATTATGGGCAACTATACCTATGTTTGGGATGATGTTGCGCAAGTACCATATTTGTCTGGAGGAGAATTTATCACATTTAATGATGAGACGTCCTGCGGGCTGGTATGTGATTATGCTAAAGACAAAGGGCTCAAAGGGGTGATGGTATGGGAACTGAGTCAGAATGAATTGGCTGATGGTTCTCAGCCGCTCATCGACGTGATTGGCGAATCCATGCTCGGCAGCGGTAGCCCGGTGCCACCGGATGCGCCGTCAAATCTCGTCGCCACACCGGTTGCCAGCTCGCAAATCAATTTGTCCTGGAGTGATAATTCGAGCAACGAACACGGCTTTAAAGTGGAGCGCTCGCTGGACGGTGTCAATTTTACCGAAATCGCTGAAACAGGCGAAGGCGTTACCGGCTACCCGGATATCAATCTGACGCCCGAGACGACCTATCATTACCGTGTTTTGGCGTTTAACGGCGCCGGCGTTTCGGCTTATACCAATGTGGCCAGCGCCACAACACCGGCCAGCGGCGGCGGTGGTCCGGTTGCCGATCTGGCGAATGGCGACATCGCGATCGACGGCACGGTCTCCGGAAGTTATGTTGATACACAGGACACCGATGACGTGTACGAAAGCATCGAAGAGGTCGAGCAGACTGTCGGCCCGCCGTCCAAACGTTTCAGTTTTCTTGAACACACCTGGACCATCGATGTCACCGGCGGCGTTTCGGTTGTCTTTTATGTTGAAGCGTTCAAAACGACCAGCCCGGATGGCGACAATTTTGTCTTTGCCTATTCCACGGATAACGACAATTTTACCAACATGGTCACGGTGACGAAAACCAGTGATGACGATTCCTACCAATCTTACGAGCTGCCTGGTTTGTTGAGCGGCACGGTTTATATCCGCGTTACGGATTCGAACCATACAAAAGGCGCTCGTGATCTCGATACAATCTTTATCGATCACATGTATGTGGAATCCGAAACCCTCGGCAAAAAAACTGTGGATTATCCAGCACTCGCAACACCGACAGAATTCAGTCTGCTGCAAAATTATCCTAATCCGTTTAACCCGACGACCACGATCAGCTATGCATTGCCGGAAGCCGGAAACGTCAGTTTGATGGTGTATGATGTCATGGGACGTCAGGTCAAAACGCTGGTTGATGGGTATCGTGCTGCAGGTGAATATAAAAATGTGTGGAACGCCGTAGATGAGAGCGGGGCACAGCTAGCCTCTGGCGTATACTATGCACAGTTGAGAAATGGGTCGAATTTACGGGTCATCAAGATGGTGTTGATGCGGTAAATTCGGTGGTGCAGTGTTGAGCTGCACCATCACTTTTATTGGAACAACGAGAGTATGGGTTATAAAATCATTTTATTAATCAACCTTTAAAGAAGGGAAAATGTATGAAGAGAGTTTTTAATCTTACCGGTCTTCTGCTTGTCCTAAGCCTAATTGTTCTTGTTGGCTGTTCCATGCAGAACGAGCCGGCCAATCCTGTGGCACAAACAGATGTGGCCAAAATTGCCGCCACCGAATGCACGGCCCCCGAATGGGATCCTGCTGTTTCTTATCTGAAAAACGACGTTGTCTCCTGGAACGCGCATGAGTGGAAAGCCAAAAAGAACAGCACCGGTGTCGAGCCTGGTTCCAGCGTGGCGTACTGGACTGATCTGGGCCTCTGCGATGATGGCGGCGGCGATCCGCCTCCACCGCCTCCGACGTGCGATCCGTCTCCCATTCAGATTTACGGCGCGTGGCATGCCGGAGATCATTACTGCGATTGGGCCGTGCCGATTGATCTGGCACAATTTGCGTATGATAATAACTGGCTCATCGACCGCGGTGACGGTCAACCGTCCGTCAACCTGGTTGTGCTCAGCTTTGTACAACCGCTGCAGGTCTTGAATATGAATCCGGCCGATCCAACAACTGGTGTGCCGGTTGCCATGACTCAGGAGATTGTGGATTATTTCAAGGATGCCGGCGTTCGCGTCATGATGTCCATTGGTGGTGTGACCTATACGAATTACTGGACACAAGCTCTGGCGACAAACGCCACGCAGCTTGGTTTGAACGCCGCTGCTATTGCATCCCACTTTGGCGTTGGTATTGAAATCGATTATGAAGAAAACACCAGTCCGGACCTCGTGGGTTTGCAGGCTTTTGTTGATGCTTATCGGTCCGTGCATCCGTACGATGCCACTGGCGCCAACCATGCCGCTCGTTTGACGATTGACCTAGCAGCCGGTGGACGATACTTGATCGCTCTCAACCGTTATGCGACGGAAAATTGGCTGAATAACGCCAATCCGGTTCTGGATTATGCCAACGCCATGGTCGCACGTGATTCCGGTGATCCGGTCGATTGGCAGGAACACGTGGACGGCAAACCGCAATACGCTCCGCCGATCCCACCCAAGGCGCCGAATCGTTTTACCGGTGGTCTGTACCTGAAAGGCAATTTGGCGAACTGTACAAATTTTGCTTCGTCAGAGCAAAATCAACACGCGGATTACGTGATGAGCGTTGCCCCGAACGGCGCCGGCACCACCTGCGGTATGCTCGGCTATATGTTCTGGGCGGCGGGAACACCATCAGCTCGCAGCAATTATGTATCAACCTATCCGCCGAATTCCTGCGAAGGCGGAATGGGCGTCGCGGCGACGACGTTTGATATCCCGATTCCGATGCCGCCGTTGCGTCAGGAATAACAGAGTATACTTTCGGATTCGTCTGTGATTAAGAATTGATCACAGGAGACTTTTACATTTGGCCTTTTACCGGATACACAGGTAAAAGGCCATTTTTGTTCCATGGGGCTTTCAATTTTTTTGTTTTGTTCTCACGCCAGTGCTGTTGTTGTAATTTTTATTTCCTATCTGAAAATTTTTCTAATTATAAGGAGTGTGACGGATTTTGAACACGGTGGTCTTTGAGCAAGAAAAACAAGATGATAAATGGTTTAATGTGCTGCTTGATCGTACGTATTTATTAAAAATTTATCGATGGTGTCGGATATTGGACAGCTTGTGTTGCGCGTTGTCTGATTTCTATGATCTATGTTCTTTTTAATTGTCGAAAAAACAGTCTCTTGTAATGGCAATTAAATCCTGGCACAGATGTTGTTTTAAACTATACGGGACGGGTATAAAATAATATCAATTTTATTCCATTTATTCAATCAGGAGGCAAAATGTTTCATTCGCGTTTATCCGGTATTGTTACGTTGTTCATCGTGCTCGTGAGCGTTTCTCTGTTTGCAGATTCGTTCAAAACCAAAGCACCCATGAAGAGCCCCATGTCCCAACACATCGTTGACGGTGAATTGATTGTCAAATTTAAAAGTGGATTGACAGATCAAGATATTGATCAAATCAACAATGCGTTTGGCGCTGAAGTTAAATCGTCCAGCGTAAAAAAAGACAAATTCAAAGTGCTTAAAATCAAGAATAACCGCTCCGTTGAGGAGATGATCGCCACGTATAAAAAACATCCGCACGTTGTCTATGCCGAGGCGAACTCTTACTGTTATGCGCAAGCTATCCCGAACGATCCATACTACTCGCCCTATCAATGGCATCTCGATAATCCGGTTTACGGTGGAATTCAGGCTGAACAGGCATGGGATATCACCGCCGGTAATTCCAGTGTGATTGTCGGCATCCTCGATACCGGTGTGGCGTACGAAAACTATGGTGTTTACCAACAGGCGCCGGATTTGGCCAATACCAATTTTGTCGCCGGTTACGATTTTATCAATAATGATTCTCATCCGAATGATGACGAAGGACACGGCACGCATGTCTGTGGTACAATTGCACAATCCACCAATAATGGTCTTGGTGTAGCGGGTGTTGCTTATAATGCCTCTATTATGCCGGTTAAAGTTCTCGATGCTGAAGGCAGCGGCACAGCAACCGCATTGGCAAATGCCTTGTATTGGGCGGCGGACAATGGCGCGGATGTCATCAACATGAGTTTATCCTGGGCGCCGGGATATAATCCGGGCTCGACCGTTGAAAACGCTATCGCCTATGCATACAATCAGGGCGTCACCATTGTAGCAGCAGCGGGAAATGACGAGACCGGCACAGTATGTTACCCCGCCGCTTATGATGATTATGTCATTGCAGTTGGTGCGACGCGTTACGATGAACAGCGCGCTTATTATTCCAACTGGGGTTCCTCCCTGGATGTTGTTGCTCCTGGCGGTGATGTGACGATCGATCAAAATGGCGACGGTTACGTGGATGGCGTTTTGCAGATGACCTTTGGAAGCTCACCAACCGATTTTGGTTATTATTTCTATCAAGGCACGTCCATGGCCACGCCGCATGTCGCGGGTGTTGCCGCGTTGCTCATTGCCAATGGCACAACAGGCCCGGACGCTGTCCGTGAAGCTCTCGAAAACACGGCTGAAGATTTGGGAGCAAATGGCTGGGATTCCACATTCGGCCACGGCCTCATTGATGCCTATGCGGCGTTGAACTATAGCGTGACACCGCCGGAAAACCGCAAACCCGTTGCTGATCCGGGCGGTCCGTACGCTGCGGACGTTGGTGTCAGTATCTCGTTTGACGGCACGGATTCTTATGATCCTGATAATGATACGATCACCTATTCGTGGAACTTTGGCGACGGCGCGACGGCAACCGGCGCGACACCGTCACACACCTATGCTGCCGCCGGTACCTATACCGTTACGCTCGTGGTTAATGATGGCGAGCTTGATTCTGATCCGGCATCAACAACAGCAACTATTTCAGAACCGGGTGCCGATCCAACCATGATCGTTAGTGACATCTCCTTGAGCAAGGATGTCAAAAGAACACGAGTAAAAGCAACCGCAACAGTAACGGTGATTGACGATGCGGGCAATCCGGTGGAAGGTGCCACGGTTTATGCTCATTGGTCCGGCGCCTACTCGGCCAACGTTACACTCACAACAGATTCAAATGGACAAGCGTCTAATACAACCAAGTATGTCAATAATCCTTCGCAACCGTTCGTTTTCACAATCGATAATGTCGTCAAAGCCGGCTACATTTTCGATGCCGCCAACAGTGTGCTGACGAATTCAATCGCTGCTTCTTCGAGTGAAGGAGTTGCCGGTAATTTTAATGCCTATCCGAATCCGGCGAATCCGAGCACTCAAATCAGTTTTTCGGTTGCAGAACCGGCAGATGTCAGCCTGATCATTTATAATGTGCTGGGTCAGCAGGTTCGAGTTCTTGCCAATGAATTCCATGTTCAAGGTGATTATCGTTTGACGTGGGATGGCCGCGATTTCACCGGCACTTCTCTGACCAGCGGTGTTTACTTTGCCCAATTGCACGTTGGAGAGTCCGTTCAAACAATACGATTATTCCTGGCGAAATAAGTCAGGCTTTTATTCTGTAAAGCGGTTGTTGCTATAAAGCAATAACCGCTTTTTTTTGCACGCTGGATATCGGTCAAGTTTATCAGAATATCTTTATTGAAAATCCGGTTCAACGTTTGTTGCCTTGCTTTAATAAAAGCGTCAACTCAAAAACATTCGCCAATTTCCGCGCAATCGTCTCTTCATTGACAAAAACAATTGCTTCTTTGGCCTTCAATTCGTATTTATACTCTCGCAAAAGATGATTAAAAACAGAGTGAGGATTATGAAAAGTTTATTGTATCTCATTGTCTCTGTCACGGGCGCGGTCATTCTGTCCCTTGAAATCCTGGGAACACGAATTCTCGGACCATACTATGGCGTCAGTCTTTATTTGTGGTCGGCGCTCATATCTGTCACATTGCTGTCGTTGAGTCTTGGCTATATGCTGGGCGGGCGTCTGGCGGACAAAAAAGCGTCCGTCGAGGTGATTGCGCTGCTCGCAGCGGCGGCGGGTCTGTGGACGTGTTTGATCCCGTTGATAAAAATCGCCGTGTCGCCGTTGATTCACCTGGCCGGATTACGCACCGGAGTGCTCGTGGCATCCGTATTACTTTTTATGCCGCCATTGACTCTATTGGGCATGGTCAGCCCGGTGGCGGTAAAACTGCGAGCCACGAGTCTTGAGCAGGTCGGACGATCCGCCGGTGATCTGTACGCTTTATCAACGGTCGCCAGTGTGGCTTCGGCGCTGGCCACGGGATTTATCCTTATTCCTCACGTCGGCGTAACAAAGCTGACGCTGGCGTTGGGACTGGTTCTATTCATTTTGGCCGCTCTTATTGTTTTTCTTCGACGTCGTTTTTATTTTGGAGCCATGCTGCTTTTGATGATCTTGTTGGTCGTGATTGCAGGAAAATTTCTGTCGTCCACCGCGCCGCAGAACGTCATCGCCTTCAAGCACAGCCCGTACGGCGATGTAGCGGTTTTCGATGATTCAGAAGTGCGATCGCTTTATATTGATGGCGCGGTGCACACCATGGTCGACAGCGAAACCGGCGAGAACGAATTGCGCTACGGCGTTGTGATGGAACTGCTGGATAATTTGACGGGGCTGGAGCAGGACATGCTGATCGTCGGGCTTGGTGGTGGAGCCTTGTTTAATTATTTTTACGATTTGGGCTGGCATGTTGACGCGGTTGAGGTTGACCCGGTGGTGATTGAATTTGCCACAACCTATTTTAATCTTTACGATCCCGAATCCGTGTTTTGTCAGGATGGCCGGCAATTCTTGCTACGTTCAGAGGTGTACGACGTCATCCTTGTTGATGCTTTTGGCAGCAGCTCCATCCCGTTTCATCTGGCTACGGCCGAGGCCTTCCAGTTGATGCACTCGCGGCTGAAAGAAAACGGCATCCTGGCGATGAACCTCATGTCCATCGGCTGGCGCTCCGAGCT
>CAYSNA010000287.1:2079-7129 GCA_964432185.1 uncultured Cytophagia bacterium | reverse complement strand
TGGATACCTCTTCAACCCTGGAGTTATCCGCAACGCGAACATTGGAACCCATGCCGGTCAATTTTAGCGTAACCAATACCTCAACCGGTGAAAAAGTGCAGTTTGCGTTTTGGGAGCGTGATGCCTTAGCAGGCGAAGAGGGTAAATTTACCGGATTCACCGATGCATCACGCGCTGATGATAT
Source organism: uncultured Cytophagia bacterium (assembly GCA_964432185.1). Taxonomy (GTDB): domain Bacteria; phylum Zhuqueibacterota; class Zhuqueibacteria; order Residuimicrobiales; family Krinioviventaceae; genus Kriniovivens. The sequence goes on along the minus strand of CAYSNA010000287.1, from coordinate 6,945 downwards.
TATTTTTCTTGAACCGAATGAACAGGACTCTTTGATCGTCACCTGGGATTTTACCCTGAACAGCAGCGGGGCGACCGATTCGACCAGGAGGAATCCACTACCGGGTGATTTTATCACGCTGGAAATGCTCAAACCTTTTATGGCAACCGATGTTTATGAATTCACCGCCTCTGGACAACGTGTGGAGAACGAGACCATTGATCTGGATCGCATTAAAGTGGTGCCGAATCCGTACATCGTGGCGAATTCGTGGGAACCGCGCAATCAGTATTCATCGGGCCATGGTCCGAGGGAACTGCATTTCACCCATTTGCCGCAAAAATGTACTATACGTATTTTTAATGTTCAGGGCCAGTTGGTTCGCACGCTCGAACGAGATGTGGATATCCTCGACGGCACCGAAGTGTGGGATATGCTCACCAAAGACAAACTCGATGTTGCATTTGGTGTTTATGTTTTCCACGTCGATGTGCCGGGCGTCGGTACAAAAATCGGCAAGTTTGCCATCATTAAATAGCCTTGAATGAATAATGTGATGATAAAGGAGTCTGAGCATGCAAAAAATTAAATTATGTTTTATCTGCCTGATGCTCACCGGCTCGTTCCTCTCTGCTGAAGTGACCAAAGTAGGAACTACGGCGTTGGGTTTTTTAAAAATTGATGTTGGCGGACGAGCCGCCGGCATGGGTGGAGCCTACGTATCCATCACGGATGATGCTACGGCGATGTTTTGGAATCCATCCGGTATCGCGGCTGTCGATCAAATGGAAGCGGTTTTTCATCATTCAAACTGGATTGCCGACATTAACTTTAATTATGTGGCGGCGGTTATCCCAGTTGGCAGAATGGGCAATCTCGGGCTTAACGTCACAGCGTTAAGCATGGACGATATGGAACGGACGACCATCGACAATCCGGAAGGGACGGGTGAAATGTTCAGCGCCGGCAGCATCGCCTTTGGCGTGGCGTACGCGCGCAACCTGACCGACCGGTTCGCCATCGGTTTTAATGCGAAATACCTGAATGAAAAGATATACCACAGTTCCGCCAGTGGATTGGCCTTTGACATTGGAACCATGTTTACTACTCAATTTAACGGCCTTCGCATCGGCATGAGCATTACCAATTATGGGCCGAAAGTTCAAATGAGCGGCCGCGATATGCTGACGCAGGTTGATATTGATCCGAATGTGAGCGGCAACAATGAAAACACAAATGCCTACCTGGTGACGGAGCAGTTTAACCTGCCATTGATGTTTCGCGTCGGCCTCTCCATGGACGTGCTGAAAGGCGCGGGAAACAGTAATTTGATTTTGTCTGTTGATGCCCTCCATCCCAACGATGACGTCGAGAGCCTCAATGTCGGCGCCGAATATGTTTTTAACAACCAATTTGCCTTGCGAGGCGGTTATAATTCACTTTTTGCGCGCGACTCGGAAGCCGGTTTGTCGCTCGGCGCCGGCATCCAGCAGAGCCTCATGGGCAGAGTGAATCTGAGTCTCGACTATGCCTTTCGAGATTTTGGCATTTTGAACAACGTACAGCTTTTTACATTGGGATTAAGATTTTAAACTAGGTAGAATCACTGGTACTGCGCCGTCTGTGTTGAAATATGAAAGACGGCGCATTTTTTATCATTCCTCGTCAATGGGGCTATGACAGGCAGGTCAAACCCACTGTCACTTTTCTGCCACATAGTCAAGCCATTCTTTCATCCGGGCAGTGCTGTGTCACACACAAAATGTGACGCAGAGCATCCTCCGTGCCGCACGCATCAGCATAATCCATTAAATTTCAAAAACTTGACTATCCCATAAAATGATGCTTTCCCATTTTGGCACATCCTTTGTATTAAGGCAGGTCGAAGTCAATAAAATTGTAGAAAAAAAATAAATATAAAAGAAGGAGAAACACCATGTATTTAGTTAAACGTAACCCGAGAGTCGAATGGACACCGCGAGTTGTTGATCGTTTTTTCACAGATTTCTGGAACAATTCTTTTGCCGGTTGGGATGAAGATTCCACCGTGTGGTCGCCGCGCGTTGATGTAAAAGAGACAAAAGACGCTTATGAAGTTTTGGCTGATTTACCCGGCTTGAATAAAAAAGACATCAACATTTCGCTGCACGACAATGTTCTGACGGTTAAAGGCGAGAGAAAATCCGAAGAGAAATCCGAGGACGACAATCGTTATTATGCCGAGCGCACCTACGGCACTTTTTCACGCTCTTTCCGTTTGCCGAACCTGGTTGAGCAAAAAGATATCCGCGCCGAATACAAAGACGGTGTGCTCAAGGTCGTGTTGAAAAAGTCCGAAGAAGCGTTGCCGCGGCAAATCGAAATTAAGTAACATTTATATATAAATCACCGTGTATCACACTCTCTGAATAGAATCATATTAAAAAAAAGCCCGATGCAAAAATGCACCGGGCTTTTTTATTTGACAGGATAAATTGGAAAGCCTCTTTGAAAAATAAAAGACTTGCCGTTATCAAATTCAAGTTCGAACGACACTAGCGCCATTCGGGCCAGCGTTTGGTTTTCTGCGCTGTATGGTTCCAGAATCACGCCAACGTGCAGCACCTTGGTCTCGCCGGAATTCATCGTCAGATTCGCTGCTGCTTCGTCTCCCATATCCTGCTGGGCAATCGTCTTTAACAAACGTGGATTCGCTTTGATGGCGCTGCTGCCATATTCACACATAAAGGCTTTTTCATTCACCTTCACCGTAACGATATTTTCTCCATCGAGCAAAGCCAGAAATCCGGCGCCGGTGGTGGATTTTTTGACGGACGTCAACGTCACCGTTGGGCCGGACATGTTGGTTATGCTGATGTCATACATGGCCAAAAAACTATAGGTGTTGGTTTCCTCGCTCAAAATCGGCGTGGTGAGCGAGTTCACTTCATCAACCACAATTTCCGACAACGCCAGGAGTTGTGCTGTTTTGGCCTGGTTTAATGCGACAAATCCGATAACCAGAGCAACAACCGCGACAAGTCCAACAACGATGGTCAGCGCATTTGATTTCATTTCAACCTCGTTAACTATTCAAATTTGGGTGTGTTCGACTATAAATTTATGGGTCAAGAAAAGATTGGTTTCGTAGAATTCACGATCATGCAGCCAGATGCTCTCGTTCGGCATATTCGGCCAGACGATTACGCAAAAAGAGCCGTGCACGGTGTAAATTGGATTTTACCGCCGGCAAACTCATATCATTCAAATCAGCAATCTCTTTTAACGAGAGTCCTTCAATATCCTTCAACACAAAAACACTCTTAAATTTGTCCGGCAGCTCCTCAATAGCGGCTCCCATACGTTCACGAAGCTCAACATTTTCGATTGCCCGTTGAGGATTATTACCAACGGACCGGTTAAACGATTCCAATGTTGCTTTACTGACTTTGAGATCAATATCCTCAAATCCGTTAAATTCTTTTTTGCGATCGCGCAATCGCATCAACGCAAAATTGGTCGCGATTCGATAAATCCACGTCGATAACGATGACTCGCCTTTGAAGGTCGGCAAAGCCTGAAAGACCTTGAGGAACGTTTCCTGCATGACGCATTCGGCTTCCTCCGTATTTCCGACGAGGCGAAGAGCGGAATTGTACACCAACTGTTCATTATCATGCACAATTTTGGACAATGCTTTTTTATCACCGGCTTTCGCGCGTTCAACGAGTTCAATTTCGGAAGAATTATCTTTATCGTTCATTAACAGTCCAGTATAAAACGCTGATTTGTTTGATATATAAAGTACAAAAACAAAAGAGAAATTCAAATGGATTTCTCCCCATGATTTTTTACCTTTATTTTATTGGCGGTAAACTTGCATTCAGCCAACTTTTTTTGTATATTGATCTAACGATAATCCAGCGACCCTTCAGACGCGACTACATTTCCATCCGACACCTCACTTGGAATTCATTTCAAACCCGGGATAAGAAAAAAATACAGCGCATCATGCGGGTATTTTTTGTGCATCGAGTGGACAAGCCTACCAATCACGTGTAACATTAACCTAAATTGAGGGGTGTCACTATGTCAGCTGTAAAAAACATCATTACGGTGATTTTGATGGTTGGAATGATTTTTCTCGTCGGTTGTGAGAAAAAGAGCGTCATGTCACCGAGCGAATCGGAACCGTTTTCCAGTGCACAATCGATGAGCGCGGGTACTTTAAAAATTGGCGTTTTTTCCGATCCGCATTATTACGATCCGAGTTTGGGAACAAGTGGGCCGGAATTTGAAATGTACATGGCTTACGATCGAAAGATGATCCGCGAGAGCCACGCCATTCTGGACGCAACCGTGAACGAATTGATGAGCGCCAATGTGGATATCATTCTTGTGCCGGGTGACCTCACCAAAGATGGCGAATTGCACAATCATAACATGGTCGCCGAATTCCTCGCCCAACTGGAAGACGCGGGCAAAAAGGTCTATGTCGTTCCGGGTAACCACGACATCAGTAATCCGCACGCGTACGCCTACCCCGGCACGGCGGTGCCGATTCCAACCATCTCGCCATCGGAATTCGCAACGATTTATGACGATTTTGGATTTGGTGAAGCCCTGTATCAGGATCCGAATTCGTTAACCTACATCGCCAGCCCAATGAACGGTCTGTGGATTTTAGCCATGGATGTGTGCAATTATGACGGCAAATTTCCCCAGGTCAGTTGGGTGGGTGGCGCCTTTTCCGATGCCACGTTGAACTGGATCGTCGACAAGTTGCAGCAAGCCCAGGCTGAGGGCATTGCGGTAATCGGCATGATGCACCACGGCGTTGTGGAGCATTTTCCGGGTATGGACCAAATCTTTGCCGAATACCTGGTGGATGAGTGGCCAAACATTGCC
>CAYSNA010000287.1:0-2069 GCA_964432185.1 uncultured Cytophagia bacterium | reverse complement strand
CGGATATTTCGTCACGTGGATTCGGCCGGCAGAAAATCTTTGACATCCAGACCGGCTCTCTTGTCACCTGGCAATGCCCGTACCGAATCATTCGCTATGATCTCTTGCCGGGCATCATGAACGTCGACAACAAAGTGATCACCAGCATCAGCGGCATACCGGATTTTCAACCATATGCGTATTACTTCCTCGCCTCCGGAATGCCCCAACTGGTCATTCTGCAACTGATGCAAATGGGATTGGATGAAGCAACCGCAACAGCTTTGGAGCCGCTTGTCACTGCCACAATGATCGCCTATTACCATGGCGACGAGCCGACGATGCGGAACGAAGACGTCATCGCCGGCATCACTCAACTGTTGCAGCATCCGGATCCGGCAGCGCAGAACCTCGGCCAGCTTTTACTCGGCATCTGGACCGACCGCACCGCTGACAACGATGTCGTCATCAATCTGAACAACGGGCAAATTTACGGACAAGGCATCTTGTAAGAAACACGGCCGCTCCACGTGCACAGTGGAGCGGCCATCCAGCCCATTCGCACCTCGTAAAAAATCCTTTTCACTTGCTTTCCCCCCAAAAAAGTGTAAATTTACGTTTCGAAAAAATCGCCACATTTAACTAAAAAATAAAGCACATGGAGTTACAATGAACAAACAAACCATTGATGATCTCGCCCTCAACGGCAAGCGCGTGCTCGTGCGCGTTGATTTTAATGTGCCGTTGACCGATGACAAAAAAGTTGCCGATGATAAAAGAATTAATGCCGCCCTGCCCACAATTCAAAAAGTATTGAATGACGGCGGCAAAGCCATTTTAATGTCGCACCTTGGCCGACCGGATGGCAATGTCAATCCTGAATTTTCTTTGGCGCCAGTAGCTGCCCGTCTTGGGGAATTGCTCGGTAAGAACGTTGTCTTTGCCCCTGACTGCGTCGGAAAAGATGTTGAAAAAATGGTTGCCGACATGGGTAACGGTGACGTGCTGTTGCTGGAAAACCTGCGTTTCCATCCCGAAGAAGAAGGCAAAAAAGACGGCCAAAAGATGGCCAAAGAAGACCGCCAGTGGTTTATCGACGGTCTGGCGAAACTGGCTGATCTGTATGTGAACGATGCTTTTGGCACCGCGCACCGCGCGCACGCCTCCATGTCCGGTGTGCCGGAGAAATTGGGCCAGGGCGCATCCGGCTATCTGATGAAAAAGGAACTGGAATATTTTGCCAAAGTTTTTGACAATCCGGAACGCCCGCTGCTCGCCATTCTCGGCGGCGCCAAAGTATCGGATAAAATTCTGGTCATTAACAATCTTCTCGAAAAAGTCGACAGCCTGATCATTGGCGGCGCGATGGCCTATACATTTCTGAAGGCCAAAGGCGTTGCCGTCGGCACCTCCCGAGTCGAGGAGGATTTTGTTGATAAAGCAAAAGAGTATCTTGCCAAAGCGAAAGATAAAGGCGTAACCCTGCTCCTCCCTGTTGACCATCTCGTGGCCGCCGAATTTCCCAGCGGAGATTCGGCTGCTGGTGAGGTTACCGATGGCGAAGCAATTCCCGAAGGCAAAATGGGACTGGACATCGGTCCGAAATCGCTTGATCTTTATGTGAAGGAAGTAAAAAAATCCAAGACCATCATCTGGAACGGTCCAATGGGCGTTTTTGAAGTCAAGGGTTTTGACAAAGGCACGTATGGCCTCGCAGAAGCGATTGCCAACTCGGATGCAGTATCGGTTGTCGGTGGCGGCGATTCGGCCAGTGCGGCGAAAAAATCCGGTTACGGCAAAAAATTCAGCCACATCTCCACAGGTGGCGGCGCCAGTCTGGAGCTGATGGAAGGCAAACTTCTTCCCGGCGTAGCGGCATTAACCGCAAAATAATCCAAGTGTGACAAAAAAGCCATCTCATTGCCGAGATGGCTTTTTCGTTACAAGACGTTAAACAACTTTTTTGTCTCACATCAACAAAACGCAGTACAGGTTTGTCAACCGCCTATTTTAGCAACATCATTTTCGTGACAGCGGTTTGGCCATCAGCGTGCAAACGGGCAAGGTAAACGCCGGCCGCCAAAGATGTT
>CAYSNA010000286.1:1275-7142 GCA_964432185.1 uncultured Cytophagia bacterium | reverse complement strand
GCCAGTCCTTTTAATCGACAATGCCCCAGCACTCAGTTGTGATCAGCGGAAGATTGGCTTTGCGGGCAGCCGTGGCCACGGAATGGATTTCATCCTTTAAGTGCTGCAGCCAATAGTCCCGCCGGTCACGATAAACGCGCTCGCTGTTCTGCACCAGCTTTTTGTAACCGTCCGGGGAGAACCGTTCATAATTATAGCCGACCGCCTTGTCAAATTCGCCATTATTGAGCTGGGCGATCCAGGTGTGGTGTTCGAGGAGATCAAAAAAGGATAAATCCTTTTCGGCATACAACGCCGGCACACCACCGGTGAAGGAATAGCACACCGGCACATCGGGATAAGCGGATTTTACCAGCTCGACGGATTCTTTCATGTAGGCCATCGATTTATCCGTGTGCCAATACGTCCAGGTGTGTTCAGGCGGATCGTTGACAAAAAACGGGCACCACAGATCGCCCGGCCATTCGTTGCACAAATCGACGTACAAAATGGCATCGAGCAAATTATCTTTAGCAATAGAATCGATGGTCTTGACCCAGATGTCCGCCATTTTTGCCGGGCCGTCGATGTTCATCCGGATATTGTTGACATCCTCACGGAACCAGCTCGACAGTCCCACTTTGATGTTGCGCTCCCGGCAAACGGCAATGAATTGATTGAGTTCGGGCTGCACCCGCACCTGTATCACATCCGGACTACCCCACATTTGCGTGTTCCACACTTCGTTGAGGGTCCAGGTTTTGTGCGGATTTTCCGCCACCAAATGCGGATACGCATCGATACGCACGGCGTCGTAGCCGCGCTCTTTTAGTTCATCGAGCGCTTTGTGCCAATCTTCGTAGCCGGCGCCGGGCCATCGGCGTTCCAGCCAGGAGAAATCCCACATGGTGATGGCGCGCGGGCGAATGGTTTGTTCTGTCATAATATTCTCATTTTTTTCGGATTCAGAATAGCCAAGAGCCGATAGATGTCCGGCAAGAGGGCTTGTTGCCAATATGGCCATATTTTTTGCAAATGTTCGTCGTTGCACTGGAGTGTTCCTTTATTCTGTCGCCGGTGAACGCGCGCGGTTGTTTGCTGTTTGTGTTTGACAAACAAAATAGTTTTTCGCCTTTAAAAATAAAAGCGGAATCGAGATCGCCTTTAATGTCCCACATTCCAGAGCGGATTTTCAGACTGTAGATATCTCACATGCCGCTCTAATTATGGCGCCAACCGGGCAGCAGCCTGGTTTAAAAAAGCGACGCATTGCAATAATTCGCTGTGCTGCTCGGCGCCCCAATTCTCATACTCGATGGTAATCATGCCCTTGAATTCCTGACGCTTGAGTTCGGCCAACTGATCGGCGGCATGGTTGACGCCGGTGCCGAATGGTACGTCTTTTTTATCCGCATTCACATCTTTAAAGTGTATCGAAACGACATGTCCAGCTATTTTTTTCAAACATTCCATCGTGGCCAGCCCGGATCGATACCAATGCCCGGTATCAGGGCACAAGCCGATCCAGGGATAAAAATCCTTGACGACGCTTAAAGCAAACTCCGGATTCCAGTAGGTAGTAGGCTTGGGATGATTATGGATCGCAATCCGGATCTGAAATTCCTGGCAAAGTGTGGCTGTCATTGCCAGAGCGACTCGATCTTCAGGATCGACTTCGGTTGTTATGACCTCTATGTCCAATTCCTGTGCCCAGGCAAAAAGTTTGCGGACGCTGGTTTCATCTTTGGGAAAAGGATCGACCCACACGGCAATCGCCTGGATGCCCGTCTCTTTCAATTTCGCTTTGACCATCGATATACTGTTGGCATCCATGTCCGGACCGATTGTGGCTGGAACGTTTTCAGCCACGGTTTGGCGGGAGAGCAATTCAACGTAATGCACGCCCAGGGCCTGAATATTGTCGAGCGCTTCAAAAAGAGTGAGATTGTTATAGGTCCAGCACTGAACGGCAATCTTCCAGCCGAGTTCAGCCATGACCGTCTCATTGATTCCAAAGGCGCTTTGTTCCGTAACATCTTTGTCGGGATGAGCGGCCTCTTGCGATTTTGCGCATAGTACAAAGCAAAAAGAAATGACCACCCAAAAAAAGACCGATCGTTTTAAATTCATTTTTCTTCCCTTCTATAATAAACTCATTATTTTTAAGTGGCTCCTGCTTTTCATGTTGTTGCAGATTACAATTTTGCGCTCGCATTGTCCTGCAAAAGTGCAGAATAATATGAAACCAGTCATACCAGCGAATGCTGGTATCCATTTAGGAATTATGCACTTTTTCGAAATAGACCCCGGACACCGCTGGAAAGCGCGGTTCCGGGGTGACTCTTTTTGTCTCCCAAATATCTTTATAATCTATTCTGCAACAGCCTGCATCGCGGGGATGATTTTTTTCTCAAGTGGCTCCTGGATACAGAATTTCAGACTATTTGTAGCCCACATTAAATATCGTAATACCTGCTAATGTGCAATTCAAGTACTAATATTTACGTGCGGTGATTTGCTCTTGTTATACGCGATAAGTAAAGATCGAATTTCTCAGCCGTTCCGCCAACGATCGAATACTGCCCGGACGCGGTCCAGTTGGATCGCCACGTTGGCGTATTCGTTCTTGCCGCTGTGGTGCTCGACACTGTATGAACCCTGATAGCCGACATCGCGCAAATTTTGCATTTTTTCTTCGAGCGGTCCTTCCGTAATATTCCAGGCAAAATGTGTATGACACACCCATGGCGCCACAAGCCGGTCGGCTTCCTCCGCCTGAGCGCCATGCCAGCCGCCGATATGACAGGAAATCCCAAAAGCCGGATGGTCCACCGCTTCGTAAAGTTTTTTCAGATTGGCCCAGACCGCCTCGGGGCCCCAGTGGTTCTCGGCACCTACTTTAAAACCGTGGTCATACGCCCATTGTGCGTATTCTTTGTAACGTTCCACTATGTGATCGAACTGTTCGTTGGTCCATACCTCACCGCTGCCGCCGGCATCCACTCGCATAAACTTTGCCCCGAGTATCTCGGCGGCTTTTAGATTCGCCAGCGCATACTCGTAATTCTTTTTGCGTTTGTCGGGGTCGTCCTCCCATATATGCACCTGGTCCGCACACAAATCGGCAAGCATCAGTTCCCGTTCGTCAAGAGCCTCCCGAATTTTCTTCAAATAGCTCTCCTCCATGCTCTTAAAAAATCCGTTCCAGATATCGGCCACGCTGAGATTGTACCGATATTTGCAGGATTCCAGATATCCAAAGATATCCATCTTGCCCTCTTCCATCAGCACTCGAAATGAGTAAGAAAGGATGGACAATTGCTTTGAGGGTATTACAGCTTTGCCGGATCCGGGCGATGCTGAAACGGTTTTACTGCCAACACCTAAAGCCGTAACGGCCGCCACTGTTGTTAATGATTTGCCCAAAAAATCACGACGATTGTTCATAAATCATTCCTTTTCGTTGTATGTCAATGCATGAGATAGACTCATGCGGTCAATTCCCAACCTTGTCGATATTCCCGAGTCAGGTATTTGTTTGCCGACTCTATGTTCGTGATCAGTCTGCCGGCAGAGTCCCATTGCAGCCGCTGACCGCCCATCCGAAGAGAAATTGCAGCCAGGTTAAAGGCATCGGAAATAGGCCCGCCAAGTGTAAAATCAGCATAGGTTGATTTGATACCTCTTGCTGTATTTAGCCAATCACTGCCGTGTTCCGATTTCTCTTCCTGAGGCGTTTCGGCTTCGTTTTCGAGCATCTTGTGCTCCGAATAAATTTGCGGATTCTCACCGCGGAATTGACAAATGATTTTGCCCTTATCACCGACAAACATCATTCCTTCTGCCGACAGCCCTTTGTCCTCTCGCTCGACCTCTTCCGGCGTCGGCGGTTTCATACCACCGTCGTACCAGAACAGATTTAATGCCGGTCGGTTATCTTTTGCCGCGAACTTGAATCGAACCGTACAGGCAAGCGGAAACGAGTAATCATTTTCTATGCGATGACTGACGCCATCTTTGATGATACAGGCATGGCTCGGCGTTGATTCCACTGTGACCAGATTATCCAGATTGAACTCGCGGAACACCGGCCACAGGCTATAATGGCCCATATCGGCAATCGGTCCGCCGCCGAACTCGTACCAGCCGCGAAAAACTGCATGAGTATAATTCGGGTGATAAGGCCGGTCCAGTGACGGTCCCAGCCACAGGTCCCAGTCAAAGTCCTTTGGAACTTTCGGCTTGTCCGTGGGGATTGTTGCGTACTGCGGCCATACCGGCCGGTTCGACCAATTGTGGATCTCGCGCAGAGTGCCGATCGCGCCTTTCCGAATCCAGTCCGCTACCGTGCGAACCTCTTTACCATCACTCGCTGCCGTAAAGTAAGTGCCAACCCCCGTTTTGCGGGCGGTTTCAATAACTAATCGCACCTCCTGCAATCGATTCGCCAGAGGTTTATGCATCGAAACATTTTTACCTTTTTTCATCGCCGCAATCGCAATAGTTGCATGCAGATGATCCGGCGTCATCACCTCAACCGCGTCGAGATCGTGCTCTTTCTCCAACATCTCGCGAAAGTCCGCATAGTCAGTACAACCCTTAAAAACGCCCGACGGCTGTTGCTTTCCATAGCTGTTTTCGACGATCAGTTGTGCAATTTTTCGGCCTCCGGGAATGCCCATCCCTTTCTTCCAATCGGGTTCATCCAGCATACGCGCGATATTCTGCCGCAAACCGTCGCGAGACCAATCTACATAATTGTAGCCCTCTTTCTCCGGATCGCATACGGCGACGACCTGCAGTTCCGGCATTCGAAGCCTGCTCATCAAATGCGGTAATCCCATAGTCCCGCAGCCAATTAGACTGAAAGTAATTTTATCACTCGGGGCGATGTGTCCATTTCCGCCCAGCACATGGCGCGGCACAATCGTAAATGCCATTGCCGATGCAGCCGCACTACCGAGGAATTTTCTGCGATTCATTTCAGTATCCATTTTATACTCCTTGTTTTTTGAGTGCACTTATACTCCGGGTTTGGCTTTGGCGCTTGCCGCTTCGGCAGTCCAGCGGATGCCGCGAACAATTAACTTGCGGAATTCCGGGTTATTATGTGCCTGTTCATCGTGCCCAAGTTGGATATTGAAAACGTTTGATTTACCATATTGGCGGGTCCAGGCAATGGGCTCATCGTTTTCCGGGTGACTTGTGGTCAGCAGGACATGGTTGTCATTTGCCCACCAGCGCCCCATGTAGGTTTCGTCGATAATCTCGAAATCCTTCATGCCTCGGGTAATCGGGTGCTGGTCATCCACGACAGTGATGGGGATATGCAAGCCTTCATGGACCTTGCCGTGCGGCCAGGGTTTTCCATCTATTTCAACATCAAAGTAAATGTAGGCTGTTCCGATGATGTAATGGTATTCCCGCCAGCTTTGAAACGCAGCCTGAGCGTGATGCATCACTACCAGGCCGATGCCTTTTTCCTTCAGTAGCCGCACAAAGTTATCCTGGCGTTTTTCTGAAATATTTTGCGTCATATTGTAGAGAAGGATGACATCGTAATTCCAGGCACTGATGTCCTCAAACACCTCGCTTTCATCCTGCAGGATATACTCGGAATAATTAATGTCGTCGCATTCAAAGATGCCAAAGAACGATTCACGGTTGAAATGATGCCCGCTTGTCACGATAAGGACATCAATCTTGTCCGGATCCCCGTACCTGGTTTTGTCCGCTCTATCACGAGAGCAGCCGCTAAAGCCAATCACGGCACACAGCATCAACAAAGCAATTCTACTCATCCACGTATTCATGTTTTTTCTCCTTAGAAGGTATCTGGTTATTTTCGTTTTAAAAAATTTAAGACAGGGCCAGGTTAATCATCGGGT
>CAYSNA010000286.1:0-1175 GCA_964432185.1 uncultured Cytophagia bacterium | reverse complement strand
TTGCATGGCTTGTTCCTCGATAAAAGCAATATTTCGGGCCATGTCTTCCTGCAATGCCGGCGTATCATGTTCATAATCGATAACAATCAATCCCTTGTAATTTTGACCCCTGAGTTCTTTCAGTGTCCTGGCGCAGTCGGCCTGGCCTTCGCCAATGATTGTGTTGCGCGCGTCGAGGTCCCCTTTTGTAAGTATGTCCTTCAGGTGAAAATTAATGATGCGGCCTTGTAGTTTTCTCAAGCATTCGACCGGATCCAGTCCCGAGCGTGCCCATTGTCCGCCATCGCAAGTGGCGCCGAAACGCGGGCTCCGATTCTGGCAAACCTCCAGTACGATTTCAGGGCTCCAATACTCTGAGCGCCCCTTCTGGTGGTTGTGAATCGCCAATTGCATCTGATATTCCTCAAAAAGCTTCTCGAGCATGTCGAATGACCCGGCGGGCGGCTCGGCTGTAATGACTGTTGTACCGAATCCTTTCCAAAACTCGAGAAGGCGCTTCGCCTGATCCAGCTCGCCGTTAAAATCAGTGAATACGCTTGGAACAGCCATGCCAAAATCGGCGAGCCTGGCCTTGAGTTCATCACGTGCATCTGCCGTCATATTTTCGTCTGCATTCATGCCGGGCCGCTTGTCGTCCAATTTCAGATTCGTACGAACTTCAATGTTGCGGAGGCCAACCTCTGCCGCCTTTTCCAGCCCTTCAAAAAGGGAAAAACGCCGATATGTCCATGCCTGAACGCTTACGTCCCAGCCGAGTTTGGCCGCGGAAGGGGTAGGGGATTTGAGTTCATCAGCGCATGCAACCATTCCTGAGCAAAGACCCAGACCTGCGACCAGGGCCCCGCTTTTCCATAGAAATTCCCGCCGGTTCGATCCCGTCACAGGTATACTTTGCAAATTTCGGGTGTTTTCTTTGTGAGCGACATCGATTTGTTTATGAGTAGTCTTGCTGTCGGTTTGCATTCAGTATGATCCTCCTTTTTTAAGTTTGGTCAAAAATTATGGATTCGGTAACTTTAGAAAAAAGACAAAGGCGGACGCCTGTTGACTCTGCTGTAATTTGGATTATTCGCCTGCACATGATTGAGTTCATCGATCCATATCTGATTGCATCTGAATGAAATATTTCCGTCCCGCCGCAGCGGCAAACTCCAGGCATTCGCCAGTGCTCTTGT